>CAYQRS010000021.1:0-15303 GCA_964419825.1 uncultured Eubacteriales bacterium | reverse complement strand
ACATTGAATAAATTAACACTGTGTTAATTATCTGCACCGAAATCCGCAGGGGTATAGCTGAGATATTTGCCGTTGAGGATGTTTTCCCACCAAGGGGCGTTGGCAACATACCAATCAATCGTTGCCTTGATGCCCTCGTCGAACATTGTTTGCGGCAACCAGCCAAGCTCCTCGCTGATTTTTTTTGGATCAATGGCGTAACGCCTATCGTGACCGGGACGGTCTTTTACATAGGTGATAAGCTCCTCACCCTTGCCGAGCTGAGCGAGAATTGTTTTGACAACCTCAATGTTTGCCTTTTCGTTATGACCGCCGATGTTGTAAACCTCGCCGATTTTGCCTTTTTCCAAAATCATTGCGATTGCCCTGCAGTGATCCTCAACATAGAGCCAATCACGCACGTTAAGTCCCTCACCGTAAACGGGCAGCTGCTTGCCGTGAGTTGCGTTGGCAATCATCAACGGAATCAGCTTTTCGGGGAACTGATAAGGTCCGTAGTTATTGCTGCAACGGGAAACGGTCACGGGCGTGCCATAGGTGCGGTGGTATGCAAGGGTCAGCAGGTCTGCCGATGCTTTGCTTGCCGAATAGGGGGAGGAGGTATGTATCGGCGTTTCCTCGGTGAACATAAGCTCAGGTCTGTCAATCGGCAGGTCGCCATAAACCTCATCGGTTGAAACCTGATGGAAGCGAGGCGTTTTGAATTTGTTGACTGCATCAAGCAAAACCTGTGTGCCGAGGATGTTGGTTTTGAGGAAAACCTCAGGCTGAGTTATCGAGCGGTCAACATGGCTTTCAGCCGCAAAGTTAACAACGCAATCGAAATCCTCCGCCTCGAAAAGGGCGAAGATGAATTCACGGTCGGTTATATCGCCTTTGACGAATTTAAAATTCGGGTTTTTGAAAGCGGCTTTGAGCGTTTCAAGGTTACCGGCATAGGTCAATGCATCAAGGCAAACCAGCTTGGCTTCGGGGTGGGCTTTGAGCATATAATGAACAAAGTTGCCGCCGATAAAGCCTGCGCCACCGGTTACAAGAATTTTATTCATAGAAAAAACAATTCCTTTCTGTTTTACTACGCCACCATTATAACAAAAAATATTATTAAAATCAACTGAAACTATTGCAACAAATGCCACCAAACTATAAAATAGAATAAAGATTGGAGGTCTATTATGTCTTACTTACCGCTTTTCGATTATAACACCGCTTCCGAGCAAGCAAAAAAGGCCTACGATGAGCATCGCAGACCTATGAACAAAATGAAGCTGACCTTGCTCAATAGCGTGCCCGCTTTCAAGGCTGTTATGGGCTGGTATGAGCTTTACGATGAGGCTCAGAAATTCATCACGGAGCTTGATGTTAACCTTTTCTGCTATGCAATCTCCTTTGAAAACGATTGCATGGTTTGCTCCTCTTATTTCCGCAAGTTTCTCAGCGACAACGGCGTTGATTTCCACGGCATGGTCTTTACGCCTGTTCAGCAGGTGCTTGTTAATTTCGCACGCAATGTTGCCGATAATCCTCATGAGGTTGATGAAACCCAAATTGAGGAGCTGCGTGAATTTTTTGATGATGAGCAGCTGGTCGTTATCGTTTCGCTTGCGGCAATGATGATTGCAAACAACACGATCAACACCGTTTTGGATGTTGACCTTTAAAACACGCTTTCAATCAGCCTTTCGCAGCTTTCGGGCGAATATATCCAATGGCTGATGTGCTGTGCATCGGTGAAATATTGCGGCTTTTCGGGCGGATATTCCGCATCGAACGCATCGACGATAATCAGCTTGACCTTCATCCGTTCGGGAATCATGCTCTTGATGTAAACCGTTGCAGGCTGACCTGCCTTCAGACCGCTGACAGGCTCGGCAAGACCTGCAAAATTCGGCGCAAGCTCAACAAAAACGCCGTATTTTTCAACGGAACGGATTATTCCGGGCACGGTTTCACCTGCATTGAAGCAGGCGGCGTTTTGCTCCCAAGTGCCGAGCAGCTCCTTGTGGCTGAGTGTGATTTTGCCATCATCGGCAATATCCTTGATAACTGCCTTAATATCGTCGCCGACGGTGAAACGGGCGTTAGGGTGAGGTATGCGTGAAACGGAGATTGCGTCAATCGGCATCAGCGCAACAATTCCCGCTCCGATATCCGCAAAAGCTCCGAAGCCCTCAAGGTGGGTGATTTTTGCGGCAATCACATCGCCCTTTTTTAATGAGGAAATGTAATTTTTCACACATTCCTCCTGATTGGCTCGGCGGCTGAGCACGGCAAACTTTTCGCCGTAAGCATCGGTGTCAAAATCGGTGACCTTAAAAGCAACGGGCTTGTTAACTCTTGAAATCAGCGCAATATCACGAACCGAGCCGTTGTCAATGCCGATTGCGCCCTCCTCCCTCGGAATGATGCCTTTCATTGCGCCCAAATCAAGGTGCAGATTATGCTCATTATCGCAGAGAATAACACGGGCTTCGAGGGTTTCGCCACTGATGTATGCTTTTTCAATTCTTTCCTTGGTTAAAGGGCTTTGGGCAGAAATAAGCTTGCCCTCGGGTTTATAGTTCTTCATTTGCGAGGCTCCTTACCTTAGTGAATTATTGTTGAGTTCACCCTAATGTATATGCATTTGCCATTTTAAAATTCTTGTGGTATAATAATAGGTCAAAAGGATGGTATATTATGGATGTTAAAGTCAACGATACTGTTATTATGAAAAAGCCGCACCCCTGCGGCAACGATAAATTTTTGGTTCTGCGTGTCGGGCTTGATTACAAGTTCCGTTGCCTTGCCTGCGGTCGTGAGGTTATGGTGCCCAGAATCAAGGCGGAAAAAAACATCAAAAGGATAGATAATTCAAATGTTTGATAAGCTTGAACAGGTTGAAAAAAAGTTTGAGGAGATTAACGATAGGCTTTGCCGCCCTGATGTTATGAACGATATTTCAGCCTATAAAAAATATATGCAGGAGATTAAGCTTTTAACCCCTGTTGTCGAAAAATTCCGTGAATATAAATCCGCTCTTGCCGATGAGCAGGGCGCAAAGGCTATTCTCGATGATCCCGAATCAGATGCCGAGCTTAAAGAAATGGCTCAGCTTGAGCTTGACGATTCGGCTGAAAAAATCGAAACGGTTTTGCAGGACCTTAAGGTTCTGCTTCTGCCCCGTGACCCGAATGATGACCGCAGCGTTATTGTGGAAATAAGGGGCGGCGCAGGCGGCGATGAAGCCTCGCTTTTTGCAAACTCCCTTTACCGTATGTATTCAATGTATGCACAAACCAAGGGCTGGAGCAGTGAAATCCTTTCTGCCAACGAAACCGAAGTCGGCGGCTTTAAGGAAATCAGCTTTATGGTTACGGGCGAGGGTGCTTATTCACGCTTCAAATTCGAGAGCGGAGTTCACCGTGTTCAGCGTGTGCCCGAAACGGAAAGCCAGGGCAGAATCCACACCTCGACGGTTACCGTTGCCGTTTTACCAGAGGCTGAGGAGGTCGATGTTGAAATCAACCCGACCGATTTGCAAATCGATACCTTCCGTTCAAGCGGCGCAGGCGGTCAGCATATCAACAAAACCGAATCCGCAATTCGCATAACCCATTTGCCGACGGGCACGGTTGTTGAATGTCAGGATGAACGCAGTCAGCACAAAAACAAGGATAAGGCAATGAAAATTCTCCGTTCCCGTATTCTTGAGGCAGAGCGTGAAAAGCAGGCGAGCGAAATCGCAGGCGAACGCAAATCGCAGGTCGGTACGGGCGACAGAAGCGAGAGAATCCGCACATATAACTATCCGCAGGGCAGGCTGACAGACCACAGGATTGGCTTGACATTATATAAGCTTGAGGCAATCCTCAACGGCAGCCTTGATGAGCTTATCGATGCGCTTATCACAGCCGATACTGCGGAAAAATTGAAATCACAGGAAGATTAAAATGCAGACAAAGGTTTTTAAATTTGATGATAATTGTTTGAATGAGGTCGGTCAAATTCTCAGAAACGGCGGCTTAGTCGGTATGCCGACCGAAACCGTTTACGGTCTTGCCGCCAATGCGCTCGATCCGCAGGCGGTTGCTAAGATTTTCGTTGCCAAGGGCAGACCGCAGGATAATCCGCTGATCGTTCATATCAGCGAAATGGCTCAGCTCGATGACATTGTCAGCGTTGTGCCTGAAAGCGCAAAAAAGCTTGCGGAAAAATTTTGGCCCGGTCCTCTTTCGATTATTATGCCGAAAAGCGATAAGATTTCCGAGGTCGTCAGCGGCGGCTTGGATACCGTTGCCGTGCGTATGCCGTCGCACCCTGCCGCAAGGGCAATCATCTCAGCCGCAGGCGTTCCGCTTGCGGCCCCCTCTGCCAACCTTTCAGGCAGTCCGAGCCCGACAAGCGCCAAGCACGTGATTGACGATTTGGACGGCAGGATTGATGCTGTTGTTGACGGCGGAATTTGCGATGTCGGCTTGGAATCAACGGTTATTTCGGTTGTCGGCGAAAAACCGTGCCTGCTTCGCCCCGGCGGAATTTCGCACGAACAGCTCACGGCGGTCCTTGGTGAGGTTGAAATAAACTCTGCTGTTTTGAATCAGCTCAAGCCGGGTCAGGTTGCGGCATCCCCGGGAATGAAATATAAGCACTATTCCCCGAAGGAGAAGGTTATAATTATTAAGGGCAGCTTTGATAATTACAAAAAATTTGTCAAAAATAAAAAAGATTGCTGTGCCCTCTGCTTCGATGGCGAAAGTGAAAAGCTCGATATTCCGTGCATCGAAATCGGCAGAGAGCATGATAGCAGGGCTCAGGCACATTTGCTGTTTGAGGCCTTGCGCAAGGTTGACGAGATCGGAATTAAAACCGCTTATGCCCGTTGCCCCGATACCGACGGAATCGGTCTTGCGGTTATCAACCGTTTGCTCCGTGCGGCGGCATTCACCGTCATTGATGTTGACGGCGCAATGCTGATAGGTCTTACAGGCGGCACAGGCTCAGGTAAATCGACCGTTGCAAAAAGGCTGAGCGAAAAATTCGGCTTTGCGCACATTGACTGCGACTGCATCGCAAGGGAAATTACTCAGGCGGGTTCGCCTGTTTTGGCTCAGCTTGCCTGCACATTCGGCGAAGATATAATCGATAGCGACGGCAACCTTGATCGTGCCCTGCTCGCAAGCCGTGCTTTTGCCGAAAAAAGCGGCACGAAACTGCTCAACAGCATCACTCATCCCGTCATAACATCAAAAGCGCTTGAAAAGGCGAAAGCCTTTACAGATGAGGGTAAAACCGCAGTAATACTTGATGCTGCCGCAATTTTTGAAAGTGAAATTGACAAGCTGTGTAGCTTTACAGCGGTTGTGACCGCTCCCGATGAAATTAGGCTCGAAAGAATCATAAAAAGGGATAAAATCACTGCCGAAAAAGCAAAAAATCGCATGAATGCACAGCTTAGTGAGGATGAATTTAAGGCTAAAGCCGATGTCATAATCAACAACTTTGAGCCTTATGATATTGATACGCAGATACAAAAGATTTTTAACGAATACAAGGAGAGATTGAAATGAGCAAGAACGAAGAGCTTCGTGAAAAATTACTTTATGCACCGAAGCACGGCGCAAAGGTTATTGATGATGAAGAACAAAAAAAGGTGTTTGATTTTGCCGAGGGCTACAAGAGCTTCATGACAAAGTGCAAAACCGAGCGTGAGGTTGTTGATTTTGCCGTTGAGCTTGCCGAAAAGCACGGCTTCAAGCCTTTTGATTACAAAAAGAAATATTCGGCAGGCGATAAGGTCTATTGCAACAACCGTGGCAAGGCAATGATGCTTGCAGTTATCGGCGAAAAGCCCGTTGAAAGCGGTGTTCGTATTGCCGCCGCTCACATTGATTCGCCCAGACTCGATCTCAAGCCCAATCCGCTTTACGAGGATGCGGAAATGGCTCTGTTCAAAACACATTATTACGGTGGAATTAAAAAATACCAGTGGACTTCGATTCCGCTTTCACTCCACGGCGTTGTCGTTAAGGCAGACGGCACAAGCGTAAAGGTCAACATCGGTGAGGATGAGGGTGATCCCAAGTTCGTTGTGACGGATTTGCTTCCCCACCTTGCAGGTGAACAGATGAAGCGCACCCTTGCGCAGGGCATCAAGGGCGAGGAACTTAATATCCTTGTCGGCAGTATGCCCTTTAAGGATGATGAGGGCAGTGAAAGCGTTAAGCTTAATATCCTTAATATATTGTTTGAAAAATATGGCATTACCGAGCCTGACTTCCTCAGCGCAGAGCTTGAGGTAGTTCCTGCATTTTCAGCCGATGATATCGGCTTCGACCGCAGCCTTATCGGCGCTTACGGTCACGATGACCGTGTTTGCGCTTATCCCTCGCTGATGTCGATTCTCGAATGTGAAAGCCCCGAATACACCGCAGTTACCGTGCTTGCCGATAAAGAGGAAATTGGCTCTGAGGGCAACACAGGTCTTAATTCGGATTACCTTGTATATTTCATTGAGGATTTGGCGGCAATGCAGGGCGGCTGTGGCAGACACGCTTTGAGCAACAGCCAATGCCTTTCAGCCGATGTTAATGCGGCTTTCGACCCGACCTTCCCAGGCGTTTATGAAAAAATGAATTCCTCTTTTGTCAATAAGGGTATTGTCGTTACAAAATACACGGGCGCAAGGGGCAAGAGCGGCACTTCGGATGCAAGCGCTGAGTTTATGGGCAAGATTCGCCGTCTGTTTGATGCGAACAATGTTGTTTGGCAGGTAGGCGAGCTTGGTAAGGTCGATGAGGGCGGCGGCGGAACGGTTGCGCTGTTGATTGCCAACCACGATGTCGATGTTGTCGATGTTGGTGTTCCTGTGCTTTCAATGCACGCACCCTACGAGGTTATTTCCAAAATCGATTTATATATGGCATACAAAGGTTTTTCAACCTTTTTTACAAAGTGAGTTAACAGCTTATGGTCGCAGATGAACGAATAAAACGCCTGCGCACAAAAGCAATGAGCCTGCCTCTCCGTCCAGGTGTTTACCTTATGAAGGATAAGGCAGGCGGCATTATTTATGTCGGCAAGGCGAAAGCGTTAAAAAACAGGGTAAGCAGTTATTTCGGCTCGCATTACAATCACACAACCAAGGTTATCAAAATGGTCGAGAACGTGCAGGATTTCGACTATATTATTACCGACAGCGAGTTCGAAGCGCTTGTGCTTGAATGTAGCCTAATAAAGCAGTACAGCCCGAAATACAATATTCTGCTCAAGGATGACAAGGGTTATCATTATGTGAAAATCACCAAGGAGCCTTGGCCGAGGATTGATGCCGCAATGCAGCTTGTGGATGACGGTTCGGAATATATCGGACCTTACACAAGCTCTTTTGCCGTGCGCCAAACCGTTGAACAGACCAAAAAGATTTTTCGTCTGCCTCAATGCGGCAAAGCCTTTCCGCAGGCGGTTAAACAGCGTCCTTGCCTGAATTACCATATTTCTCAATGCTCCGCTCCCTGCGCAGGCAAAATTTCAAAAGCCGATTATTGCCGCAGCGTTGAGCAGGCTGTCGAGTTCCTCAAAGGCGGCTCAAAGCAGATGGTCAGGCAGATGCAGGAGGAAATGGAAGCTGCCGCAGAAAATTTGGATTTTGAGCGTGCGGCGGTTTTGCGTGACCGCATCAGGGCAATAACGGCTTTCAGCGAAAAGCAAAAGGTCGTCAGCGCAGATGTGCCGGAACAGGATGTTTTTGCGCTCGTTCAAACGGCGGATAAGGCTTGCCTTGCGGTTTTGCGCTTCTTTGACAGCCGCCTTTGCGATACTGAGCATTTTTTGCTTGATGCACCCGATGACGGTGCGCAGGCAAGGCATGAGCTGATTGCACGATATTATTCAATGCGTGAGAGAATACCTCCGAGAATTTTGATTGATGTTTTGCCTGCCGATTCCGAGCTGCTCGGTAATTGGTTGAGTGAAAAGCTTGGCAAAAAGGTCAGCTTCGCCGTGCCGCAAAGGGGCGGTCAGGTTGAGCTACTTGAAATGTGCCGCTCAAACGCATCGGAAAAATTGGCGCTCAGCCAAGGCAGGGGAGGCAAGGAAACTGCGGCGCTCGATGAATTGGCTCGGCTTTTAGGCTTGCCAAAGCCGCCTGAATATATTGAATCTTATGATATATCGCATACGGCAGGCACGGAGAATGTTGCAGGCATGATAGTTTTCAAAAACGGTCAGCCGTTCAAATCCGCTTACAAGCGCTTCAAGATCAAGGGCTTTGACGGTCAGGACGACTGCGCCTCGATGGCGGAGGTGCTTGAGCGCAGGTTCAAGCGCTATCTTGAGGAAAGCACCCTGCCTGACGGAGTTAAGCGTGATGAGGGCTTTGCACGTCTGCCCGATTTGATTTTGCTCGATGGCGCACAGATGCAGGTCAACGCCGTTAAGGCTGTTCTGCTCAGGCTTGGAATTACCGTGCCTGTTTTCGGTATGGTCAAGGATTCCAAGCACCGCACGAGAGCTATCACGGGCGAGGGCGGCGAAATTTCAATCAGCTCCAAGCGCAGTGCCTTTACGCTTGTTTCAACAATTCAGGAGGAGGTTCACCGCTTTGCGATAACTTACCACCGCAAGCGAATGAACAAGGGAATCTCAACTGCGCTCACGGAAATCGACGGAGTCGGTGAGAAGCGTGCGGCGGCTTTGATGAAGCATTTTAAATCCGTTAACGCAATCAGAAACGCAACGCTTCAAATGCTCTGCGATGCCCCCGGAGTTGACAGAAAAACCGCACAGGCGGTTTATGAATATTTCAAGTGAAAATTATATCTTGACAAATCCGACAAAATAACTGATAATGTAATATATATGTATAATATAGCGAGGAATTATTAAATGAGAGTTATTACCGGCTCCGCAAGGGGCAGAAGCCTTGCAACCTTGAACGGCGGCGATGTTGTCAGACCTACAACAGACCGTGTTAAGGAAGCTATGTTTTCAATTTTACAGTTTGAGCTTGAGGGCAGGCGAGTGCTTGATTTGTTCGCAGGCTCAGGTCAGCTCGGTATCGAGGCTCTCAGCCGTGGTGCAGGCAAATGCACCTTTATCGACAGCGATGCAAAGGCGGTCGCCGTTGTTAAACAGAATCTGGAGCATACGGCGCTTATGGCAAATGCCGTTGTTCTTCAGACCGATTCATTATCATATATCCGCACAACAAGCGATGTTTATGATATAATTCTGCTCGATCCGCCTTACGGCGGCGGTTCTCTCCAAAAGGCTCTCGCCCTGCTCGACGGCAAGGTTGCCGACGGCGGTGTTGTTGTTTGCGAATTGCCTTACGGTGAGGAGCTGCCCGAAAACGCAGGCGGCTTGGCTCTGTTCAAACGCTATAAGTACGGCAAGGTAGAGCTTGCCGTTTACCGCTGAAAGGGGTAACGCAGTTATGAAAATCGCAATCTGCCCCGGTAGCTTCGACCCCGTAACGATTGGTCACCTTGACATTATTCGCCGTGCGGCAAAGATGTTCGACAAGGTAATCGTTGTTGTGATGTCCAACTACCAAAAGCGCAACAGTGCTTCGTTTACGCCCGATGAGCGTGTTGAATTCATCAAAAGAGTTACGGCGGATATTCCCGAAATTGAGGTTGAGGCTCATTCAGGCTTGCTTGCCGATTATGCCGCAAAGAAAAATGCGGTTGCAATCGTTAAGGGCTTGCGTGCCGTGTCCGATTTCGATACGGAATTCCAGCAGGCTCTTGCCAACAAAAAGCTCAATTCATCGGTCGAAACAATATTCCTTACCGCCAGCGCCGAAAATATGTATTTATCTTCGAGCGTGGTTAAGCAAATCTGCGAATTCGGCGGAGATATTTCAGAATTTGTCCCTGCGGAAATCAGGGATGATATAGTTAAAAGATTAAGAAAGGATTGAAAGATATGAACGTAGAAGATTTACTTGAAAAGATTGAAGATGTGCTTGATAACGGTCAAAAGGTAGCATTCTCTTCAAAAATCGTTGTTGACATTGAGGAAATCCGTAATTGCGTTGATGAAATCCGTGCAAATATGCCCGAAGAGGTTCGTCAGGCCCGTAACATCGTTGCTGACCGCAATAAGATTATTGAGGAGGCTAATGAGCAGGCTGAATCAACCGTTTCTTCCGCTAACGAAAAGGCTCGTGACACGGTCAATAAGGCAAACGCAAAGGCAAAGGAATACATAATCAGCTCTGAGGATCGTGCAAAGGCAACCGTTTTAACCGCTGAAGAAAAAGCTGGCGTTATCGTTGCCGAGGCTGAAGAAACCGCACGCCGCAAGGTTGAGGACAGCGAGATTGCCGCACGCTCAAAGCAGTACTGTGAGGATATGATTGCAAAGGCAAAGGCTCAGGCTGAAACAATCGTTGCCAACGCAAACGCCGCCGCAAACGAAACAGTTGAAAAGGCAAATATGCAGGCTGAGGATGTTAAGGCAAGAGCCGCAAAATGGTCAAATGAGATTTGCGCTTCCGCCGCAAAATTTGTCGAGAGCGTTATCGGCACAACCGAGCGTTCGCTCACAAACAGCCTTGCCAACGTTCGTCAGGCAAAGGAAAACATTCAGAACGCAGTCGGCAACAACGCTCAGCAGTAATTTCGGTGAGTTAAGGTGAATACTAAACAAATTATAGCGCTTGCGGTGGCTGTTGTGCTTGCCGTTACAGGCGTTGGCTTTGCCATAGCCGCAAGTGACCCTGTTGATCGTGATGCAATCGAACAGCTTTCGCCCTCGGAATACGAAACGCAGGCAAGAACCCAAGCTGAGGTTAAGCTGCTTGCCGTGGGCGATAACCTTATTCATAAGGCAATTTATAAGCAGGCTCAAGCACGCACGGGTGACGGCAGTTATAATTTTAAACCCGTTTACGAAAACCTTGCCGATATGATAAGCTCGGCTGATATTGCGATCATCAATCAAGAAACGATGATGTCATCGCTGAGTGAGCCGAGTACCTATCCGTGCTTCAACACGCCGACGGCAATGGCATCCGACCTTGCCGAAATCGGCTTTGATGTGCTCTCGATTGCCAATAACCACATGCTTGATGTTTCATCAAACGGTCTGATATCAACGCTTGACCTCATCAATTCGACAAACGGAATAATCTCGGCAGGTGCTTATCACAGCAGAGATGAATACCAGAGCCTCAAAACGATTGAGGTTGACGGCGTTTCCTTTGTCTTTTTGAGCTATACCGAGCATACCAATGGTATCTCTCTGCCTGAGAGTAAAGAGGATTATATCATTTATATGGATGAGCTTGACGATGTTCGGGCGCAGGTGGAATATGCCGATAAAATTGCGGATGTAGTTGTTGTTTCAATGCACGCAGGAATCGAATATTCCGATGCTCCGCACGCCGTTCAGAAGCGCTTTGCCGAAAAGGTTGTTGGCTGGGGTGCTGACCTCGTTTTGGGCTCTCATCCTCATACTCTTCAGCCAATCGATTACATCAAAAACGCTCAGGGCAAAGAGGTTCCGATTATTTATTCGCTCGGTAATTTCGTTTCCACACAGGATCAGCCCAAGCGTCTTATCGGCGGCATTGCCAACATAACCGTCACCAAGGATTTTTCAAGCGGTGAGGTTACCGTCGGCAAGCCATTATTCGATATTGTTATCACCCATTACCGCACAGGTAATTCGGGCGTTAAGCTCTATACGCTTTCGCAGTACAGCGATGAATTGGCTTCGCAACACGGCGTTGGCGGATTTTCATTGGATTTTATCTACAGCCATATCAGAAAAATTTTGGGCGAGGAGCATCTTATCCCCGCTTACAGAACTCAATAAAGAATAATACCCACCGTCAAAGCATATATTTCACTGAACTGATGTGTCAAGTAAAATGCGTTGAGGTGGGTATATGTTTGTTCTTTCTGTAAAATCATCGGCAATCAAAGCAACCGTGCTGTCGGTAATAATGGTGCTGTGCGCCACCGTCGGTCTTGTTGCCGCAGGCAAAAGCGTGGCGGTCAATGTCAGCCGCAAAAGCAACGGCATTTCTTACCGTGCTTCTGATGCGCAGGAGCGTGTCAGCTTCCTTTCGCAGTTCGGCTGGGAGGTCGAAACCGATCCTGTTGAGGTGAGAGAAATCATTATCCCTGCCGAATTTGATTCCGCCTATGAGCAGTATAACGATTTGCAAAAAGAACACGGACTTGATTTGTCCGATTACGGCGGCAGGCGTGCAAAGCGCTGGACTTATGAGGTTAAGAATTACCCGGGATACGAAAACACAAACGGAATGATTCAGGCGAATATTTTTGTTCTTGACGGGCTGGTTATCGGCGGCGATGTTTGCTCGCTCGAAACCGATGGCTTCATTCAAAGCTTCAATTTTCCCGCAAACTGAAAAGGAGATTTCTAAACGGATGTCAAAAGAAAGGCTTGATAAAATAATAGCTTCGCAAGGTCAATTCAGCCGTAGCGAGGTGCGTGATTTGGTGCGCAAGGGCAGTGTTACCGTCAATGGAGCTGTTGTGCGTGATTCTGCACTCAAGGTCGATGCAAAGAGCGACAAAATCACGGTTTGCGGCAAGCCCTTCGGCTACAGCCGCTTTGTTTACATAATGCTTAACAAGCCCAAGGGCGTTGTCAGCGCAAGCAGATCGCCGCAGGATAAAACCGTTGTCGATTTAGTGCCGACGCAAATGAAAAGAGAGGGCTTGTTCCCTGCAGGCAGGCTCGATAAGGATACAACGGGCTTCGTTCTTATCACCGATGACGGCGATTTTGCCCACCGCATTTTAAGTCCGAAAAATCACATCGAAAAAACCTATATTGCCACGCTCTCCGTTCCGCTTTCGCCGCAGGATACACAGCGCTTCCGTTCGGGCGTGACGCTTGCCGACGGATATGAATGTCTGCCTGCGAAAATCGAACAGCTTAATGAGCAGGGCACGGTTGTTGAAATCAAGCTCAAAGAGGGAAAATATCACCAAATCAAGCGTATGGCGGCGGCTTGTGGCTCTCATGTTGATGAGCTTAAGCGTGTTGCGATGGGCGGCTTGAAGCTCGATGAAAAATTGGCTGAGGGCGAATGTCGTTTTTTGAGCGATGCGGAGCTTGAAATGCTTGCACAAAAGGCGAGAGAAGAATAATAATTTGAACAAAATTCAAGCCGACCGAAAACCTGTTTGTTCGGTCGGCTTTTTGCTTTGTCGGAAAACTTTGCAAAAAAATTCAGCAAAAGCGGAAAAATATTGAATTTTTATGTAAAAGAAACAATAAAATTTGCTGATTATTTAATTATTTACCTTAAATTGGTCTTTACAATAAAGCCGAAAAGTGATAAAATACACAAGGTGTACAACCTTAGTAATTTTGTTATTTAAACTTAGGAGGAATATAAACATGGCAAGAGAAAAGATTACCATGGACGGAAACACCGCTGCGGCGTGGGTTTCCTATGCTTTCACCGAAGTAGCCGGTATCTACCCGATTACTCCCTCAAGCCCCATGGCAGACAATGTTGACCAGTGGTCAGCACAGGGCCGCAAAAATATTTTCGGTACAACCGTTAAGGTTGCAGAAATGCAGTCCGAAGCAGGCGCAGCAGGTACTGTTCACGGTTCACTTGCAGCAGGCGCACTTACAACAACTTACACAGCTTCACAGGGTCTTCTCCTTATGATCCCCAACATGTACAAAATCGCAGGTGAGCTTCTTCCTTGCGTTTTCCATGTTTCGGCTCGTTGTGTTGCTTCACACGCACTTAACATTTTCGGCGACCATTCAGACGTTTATGCTTGCCGTCAGACAGGCTTCGCAATGCTCGCAGAAACCAATCCTCAGGAGGTTATGGACCTTTCCGCTGTTGCTCACCTTGCAGCAATCAAGGGTCGTGTTCCTTTCCTCAACTTCTTCGACGGCTTCCGTACCTCACACGAGATTCAGAAGATCGAAGCTTGGGATTATGATGACCTCAAGGAAATGTGCGATATGGATTCCGTTAAGGCATTCCGTGAGCGTGCTCTTAACCCCGAACATCCCGTTATGCGCGGTTCACACGAAAACGGCGATATTTTCTTCCAGCACCGTGAGGCTTGCAACTCTTACTACGAAGCTGTTCCTTCAATCGTTGAGGAATACATGGGTAAGGTTAACGCAAAGCTCGGCACAAACTATCAGCTCTTCAACTACTACGGCGCAGAGGATGCAGACCGTGTAATCATTGCAATGGGCTCAATCTGTGACGTTGCAGAGGAAGTTATCGATTACCTTACCGCTAAGGGCGAAAAGGTCGGTCTTGTTAAGGTTCGCCTTTACCGTCCCTTCTCAGCAGAAAAGCTCGTTGCAGCTATCCCTGCAACAGCTAAGAAGATTGCTGTTCTCGACAGAACAAAAGAGCCTGGCTCACTCGGCGAGCCCCTCTTCCTCGATGTTGTTGCAGCTCTTGCCGCTACAGGCAGAACAGGCGCAACCGTTATCGGCGGCAGATACGGTCTCGGCTCAAAGGATACTCCTCCCTCAAGCATCTTCGCTGTTTATGATGAGCTTGCTAAGGATGCTCCTAAGGCTCAGTTCACTCTCGGCATCAACGATGACGTAACTCACCTCTCTCTCGAAGAGAAGGCTGCTCCCAACACAGCAGCAGAAGGCACAATCGAGTGCAAGTTCTGGGGTCTCGGCGGTGACGGTACAGTCGGCGCTAACAAGGACTCAATCAAAATCATCGGTGACCATACTGACAAGTATGTTCAGGCTTACTTCCAGTATGACTCAAAGAAGACAGGCGGTATCACAATTTCTCACCTCCGCTTCGGCGATAAGCCCATCAAGAGCCCCTATTATATCAACAAAGCAGACTTCGTTGCTTGCCACAACCCCTCATACATCGAGAAGGGTTACAAGATGGTTAACGATGTTAAGCCCGGCGGTGTATTCCTTGTAAACTGCCAGTGGTCTGCTGAAGAGCTCGGCGCAAAGATGCCTGCTGAGGCAAAGCGCTACATTGTTGAGAACAATGTTCAGCTCTACACAGTTAACGCTATCGACCTTGCCGCTCAGATCGGTCTCGGTAAGCGTACAAACACAGTTCTTCAGTCAGCTTTCTTCGCTCTTTCAAAGGTTCTTCCTGCTGAGGAGGCAATCGGCTACATGAAAGAAAAGGCTCAGAAGTTCATGAAGAAGGGTAAAGAAATCGTCGAGATGAACGAAAAGGCTATCGATGCCGGTGCAACTGCATTCGTTAAGATCGATGTTCCCGCTGATTGGGCTAACGCAGCTGACGCTGCTGTTGCCGCAACAGAAAACGGTCCTGCAAAGCTCGTCAAGATGGTTGACGGC
>CAYQRS010000020.1:5928-15348 GCA_964419825.1 uncultured Eubacteriales bacterium | reverse complement strand
TGAGTTTGCTCCTACAAGAACCTATAAGGGTCACGCCGGTTCTAAAACATCAAATTCAGGTAAGTAAGGTCGAAAGGAGTGTACAAAATGCAAGCAACAGCTAAGGCAACCTTCGTGCGCATCGCACCTCGCAAGGTTCAAATCGTGCTTGATTTAATCCGCAACCAGCCTGTTGATAAGGCAGTTGCAATTCTCAAATACACGCCCAAGGCCGCGTGTGAACCTGTTGGCAAGCTGCTCAAGTCAGCAATGGCCAACGCTGAGAACAACAATGATATGGACACCTCAAAGCTTTATGTTGCAGAGTGCAGCGTAAGCCAGGGTCCCACCCTCAAGAGAATCAGACCCAGAGCTCAGGGCCGTGCGAACAGAATCAATAAGAAGACTTCACACATCACCATCACTCTGGCTGAGAAAGAATAAGAAAGGAGGAGGTTAATAATGGGACAGAAAATCAATCCTACCGGTTTGAGAATCGGTGTTATTAAAGATTGGGAGTCACGCTGGTATGCAGACCCCAACAAGTTCGGCGATATCCTCGTTGAAGATTACAATCTTCGTGAGTACCTCCTCAAGACACTTGCTCCCGCAGGTGTTCCGAAGGTAGAAATTGAGCGTGACGGTAAGCGTGTACGCATCAACATCCACTGCGCAAAGCCCGGTATGGTTATCGGCCGTGGCGGTTCAGAGATTGAAAAGCTCAAGAAGATTTGCGAGAAGAAGCTCAAAGGCGATCAGGAAGTTTTCATCAACATCGTTGAAGTTAAGCAGCCCGATCTCAACGCTCAGCTCGTTGCAGAGAACATTGCAGCTCAGCTTGAAAAGCGTGTAAGCTTCCGCCGTGCTCTTAAGCAGTCAATCAGCCGCACAATGAAGCTTGGCGCTAAGGGTATCAAAACTCAGGTTTCAGGTCGTATCGGCGGCGCTGAAATCGCTCGTACAGAGCAGTACCATGAAGGTACTATTCCGCTTCAGACAATCCGTGCCGACATCGATTACGGTTTTACTGAGGCTCATACCACTTACGGCATCATCGGCGTAAAGGTATGGATCTACAAAGGCGAGGTTCTTCATGACGCTCGTAAACCCCGCAAGGAAGGAGGCAACAAATAATGCTGTTACCTAAGCGTGTAAAATACCGCAGAGTTCACAGAGGTCGCCTTAAAGGCGCAGCTCATCGTGGTAACAAGGTTACTTACGGTCAGTTTGGTCTTGTTGCCCTCGAACCTGCATGGATCACATCAAACCAAATTGAAGCAGCCCGTATCGCAATGACACGTTACACAAAGCGTGGCGGTAAGGTCTGGATCAAGATATTCCCCGACAAGCCCATCACCGAAAAGCCTGCTGAAACTCGAATGGGTTCAGGTAAAGGTTCACCCGAGTATTGGGTAGCAGTTGTTAAGCCCGGTCGTGTTATGTTCGAAATCGCCGGTGTTGACGAGGCTGTAGCTCGTGAGGCAATGCGCCTTGCAGCAAACAAACTTCCCATTAAGTGTAAGTTTGTAACTAAGGAAGAACAGGATGGTGAGCAATAATGAAGGCCAGTGAAATCAGAAAGCTTTCCGCTAAAGAGCTGGATGCTAAGCTGCTTGAGCTGAAGGACGAGCTGTTTAAACTGCGTTTTCAGCAAGCCGTCAATCAGCTCGACAACCCAATGCGCATCAGTGCTGTAAAGAAAGATATCGCTCGAATCAAAACAGTTCAGCGTGATATCGAACTTCACGGCACAGAAGCTTAAAGAATGGGAGGTCAAGTTCAATGAGCGAAAGAAACCTTAGAAAAACAAGAGTCGGTATCGTAACCAGCGACAAGATGGAAAAGACAGTTGTCGTTTCCGTTAAGGACAGAGTTCCGCACCCGCTCTACAAGAAAATCATCAACAACACAATCAAACTCAAGGCACACGATGAAAACAACGAGTGTGGCATTGGTGATCGTGTTCTCGTTATGGAAACTCGCCCCATGTCAAAAGATAAGAGATGGCGCGTAGTCGAGATCATTGAAAAAGCCAAATAATTTTGGCGCAAGTGTAAGGAGGCAAACACTGTGATACAGCAACAGACTTACCTGAAGGTAGCCGACAACACAGGCGCAAAAGAAATTATGTGCATTCGTGTTCTCGGTGGCACCAGGAAAAGATATGCTCACGTCGGCGACGTCATTGTTGCTTCAGTTAAGAAAGCAGCTCCCGGCGGCGTAGTCAAAAAGGGCGATGTTGTTAAGGCTGTCGTAGTCCGTACAGCGTTCAGCATCCGCCGTGAGGACGGCACATACATTCGTTTCGACGAAAATGCAGCCGTAATCATTAAGGAAGATAAGAACCCCAGGGGCACACGTATTTTCGGACCAGTAGCAAGAGAGCTTCGTGAGAAGGATTATCTCAAGATTCTTTCTCTCGCTCCCGAAGTACTTTGATGGAGGTACTGCGTAATGAATAAAGTTCATGTTAAAAAGGGCGACGAAGTCGTCGTCATCAATGGTAAATATCGTGGTGCTCGTGGCAAGGTTATGGAAGTAAGCCCTTCAGAGAACAAGGTTATCGTTGAAGGCGTTAACATTGTAACCAAGCACGTTAAGCCCCGCAAGATGGGTGAGGCTGGCGGCCTTATCAAGGCTGAAAGCGCACTCTATGCTGACAAGGTTCAGCTCATCTGCCCCAAGTGCGGCAGACCCACAAGAACCGGCAGCAAAATCAATGATAAAGGTCAGAAAGTACGCACCTGCAAAAAGGCAGGCTGCGGTGCAGAATTTTAAGGGAGGTACATGACTGTAATGGCACAGCTTAGAGAACAGTACAAGAACGAGATTGCGCCTGCTCTTATGAAGAAATTCGGTTACAAGAGCGTCATGCAGATCCCGAAGCTTGACAAGGTTATCATTAATGTCGGTGCAGGCGAAGCAATCGCTAACCCCAAGGCTATCGATGCTATCGTTTCCGACATCGCACAGATCACCGGTCAGAAGCCCGTTGTCGTTAAGGCAAAGAAATCAGTTGCTAACTTCAAGCTTCGTGAGGGCATGAACATCGGTGTTAAGGTCACACTTCGTGGCGAGAGAATGTATGAATTCGTCGAAAGACTCTTCAACCTTGCTCTTCCCCGCGTTCGTGACTTCAGAGGCATTAACGCCAACTCATTCGACGGCAGAGGCAACTACTCCTTCGGCTTGAAGGAACAGCTTGTTTTCCCCGAGATTGATTATGACAAGATTGACAAGGTTAGAGGCATGAACATCGGCTTCGTAACCACAGCAAACACAGACGAAGAGGCTCGTGAACTTCTCACTCTCATGGGCGCTCCGTTCGCAAAGTAAGGAGGGATTTACTGTGGCAAAGACATCAATGAAGGTTAAGCAGGCAAGACCCGCCAAGTATTCAACAAGAGCCTACAACAGATGCAAGATCTGCGGTAGACCCCATGCTTATCTCCGTAAATACGGAGTTTGCCGTATCTGCTTCCGTGAGCTCGCTCACGACGGTCAGATCCCCGGCGTTAAGAAAGCAAGCTGGTAATTAGAGCATTGCAAAGGAGGTAACGGTAATGCAAATCACTGATTCAATCGCTGATATGCTTACGAGAATTCGTAACGCTAATTCCGCTAAGCACGACACAGTGAAAGTTCCCGCGTCCAACATGAAGAAAGCAATTGCTCAGATTCTTGTTGATGAGGGTTACATCAAAAGTTTTAAAGTTGAGGATGACGGCAAGCAGGGCATGATCGAAATCGCCCTCAAGTACGGCCCCAACAAGAGCCAGGTTATCACTGGCCTTCGCAGAGTTTCAAAGCCCGGTCTGCGTATGTACACAAGCTGCGAGGATATGCCCAAGGTTATGAGAGGCCTCGGTATCGCTATCCTTTCAACTTCAAAGGGTATTATGACTGATAAGGATGCACGCAAAGCCAATGTTGGCGGCGAAATCCTTGCATTTGTTTGGTAAGGAGGTGCTGCACAATGTCAAGAATAGGTAGAATGCCCATCACGGTTCCCGCTGGTGTTGAAGTTACAGTTGACGGCAGCACTGTTACTGTTAAGGGTGCTAAGGGCACACTTACAAGAACCGTACACAGCAATATGAATGTCGCTCTTGAGGACGGCACTATCACAGTTACCCGCCCCGACGACACAAAAATGAACAGATCACTTCACGGTCTTACTCGCACACTTATCGCTAACATGGTTACCGGCGTAAGCGAGGGCTACAAAAAAGAGCTCGACGTTAACGGCGTTGGTTACCGTGTTCAGGTACAGGGTAAGGATCTCGTTATGAACATCGGCTTCTCTCATCAGGTTATTATGCCTTCACCCGAAGGTATCACCGTTGAGTGCCCGACACCTAACAAGATTGTTATCTCTGGTGCCGATAAGCAGAAGGTTGGCCAGTTTGCAGCAGAAATTCGTGAGAAGCGTCCCCCCGAACCCTATAAGGGCAAAGGTATCAAGTACGTTGACGAACACATCCGCCGCAAAGAAGGCAAAGCCGGTAAGGGCAAATAAGATTGAAGGAGTTGAAACGAAATGGTTAAAAGGCCTGAAACAAGAAAGGCAAGAGACGCACGTCATGCAAGAGTGCGTAAAAAGATTTCCGGTACTCCGGAATGTCCCCGTCTCGCAGTATTCCGCTCACTTCAGCATATTTATGCTCAGATCATTGACGATGTTAACGGCGTAACAATCGCAAGCGCATCATCAGTTGAGAAGGATTTTGTCGAATACGGTGGCAACAAAACCGCTGCCCGCAAGGTTGGCGAATTAGTCGCAAAGCGCGCTGCTGAAAAAGGCGTTGAAAACGTCGTTTTCGACAGAGGCGGTTATATCTACCACGGCCGTGTACAAGAGCTGGCCGAAGGCGCCCGTGATGGCGGCCTGAAGTTCTAAGTAAGGAGGGTATTACTTTGGCTAAAATTGATGCATCGGCATTGGAACTCACAGAGCGTGTTGTAACTATCAACCGCGTATCTAAAACAGTTAAGGGTGGTCGTATCTTCAAGTTTGCTGCTCTCGTAGTTGTTGGCGACGGCAACGGCCTCGTAGGCTTCGGCCTCGGTAAATCGGGCGAAGTTCCCGATGCTATCCGTAAGGGTATTGAGGACGCAAAGAAGAACCTCTTCAGAGTTGCTTTGAAGGGCACTACAATCCCCCACGAAGTTATTGGTAAGTTCGGCGCAGGCGTTGTCCTGATGAAGCCGGCTGCCCCCGGTACCGGCGTTATCGCCGGCGGCCCCGTTCGTGCAGTTGTTGAAACAGTCGGCATTAAGGACATCCGTTCTAAGGCTCTCCGTTCCAACAATCCCTGCAATGTTGTTAGAGCTACTATCGACGGTCTTAAGCAGCTTCGCAATGTAGAAGAAGTTGCCGCAATCCGTGGTAAGTCAGCTGAAGAAATTCTTGGTTAAGGAGGGTGGAACAAATGGCAGATATTAAGGTCAAGCTCGTAAAAAGTCTGATCGGTTCAAACAAGAGCCAGATTGCCACCGCTCACGCACTCGGTCTTAAAAAGATTGGCGACGAAAAGGTTCAGCCGGATAATGCAGCTACCAACGGTAAGGTTAAGAAGATTATTCACCTTGTCGAAGTTAGCCAAGCGTAAGCAAGGAGGTGCTTGAGAATGAAATTACATGAACTTTCACCTGCACCCGGTTCAACTGCTGAGCGTAAGCGCATCGGTAGAGGTCCTGCTTCAGGTCAGGGCAAAACAGCCGGTAAAGGTCACAAAGGTCAAAAGGCACGTGCCGGTCGTGGCATGAGAGCCGGTTTTGAAGGCGGTCAGATGCCCCTTCAGAGACGAATCCCCAAAAGAGGTTTCGTAAACATTTTTGCAAAAGAGATTGCTATTGTTAATCTTTCAGCTATTGACGAGAAGTTTGAGGATGGCGCAACAGTTGATGTTGAGGCACTCATCAACGCAGGTCTTGTTAAAAAGGCTCTTGACGGCGTTAAGGTTCTTGGTAACGGCGAAATCAGCAAAAAGCTCACCGTAAAGGCTAACGCTTTCTCTGAATCAGCTAAAGCTAAGATTGAAGCTGCCGGCGGAAAGGCAGAGGTGATCTGAGGTGCTGCAAACAATAATCAACGCGTGGAAGATAGCCGACCTGCGTAAAAAGATACTGTTCACAGCTCTCATCATCTTTATATTCAGACTCGGCGCAGCAATCCCTGTTCCGTTTACTAATATTGCAGAAGGCGGTATCCTCGGCTCCGCTGCCGACGGTACATTTATGAGCTACTTGAGCATGATGACAGGTGACGCTTTCAACTACGGTACAATCTTCGCAATGTCGATTACCCCGTACATCAACTCATCAATCATTATGCAGCTTCTCACAGTTGCTATTCCTCCCCTTGAAAGACTTTCAAAGGAAGGCGAAGAGGGCAGAAAGAAGATTGCTTCAATCACTCGCTTCGTAACAGTCGCTCTCGGTCTTATGCAGTCAACTGCTTACTATTTCTATCTTCGCAATCAGAATTATCTGATGCTTGATAACAATGGTGCAAAGTTCACCGGCTTCCTTGCTGTTTTCCAGGCTTTGGCAATTATCCTTTGCCTCACAGCAGGTACAGCATTCATCATGTGGCTCGGCGAACAGATTAACGACAAGGGTATCGGCAACGGTATTTCAATGATTCTCTTTGCAGGTATCGTTTCTCGTATCCCCTCAATGGTCGTTCAGCTTTACAGCTATTTCACACTTGGCGGTCCGTACTATGCTCTCGCTCCCATCGTTGCAATTATGGCTCTGCTTATGATTGCCTACATTGTTTGGATGGATAACGCAGAACGCCGCATCCCCGTTCAGTACGCAAAGCGTGTTGTCGGCAGAAAGATGTACGGCGGTCAAAGCACTCATATTCCGATCAAAGTAAATATGTCAGGCGTTATGCCCATCATCTTTGCTTCTTCAATTCTTTCACTTCCTCCCACAATCGAAATGTTCGTTACTGTTGAGGAAGGCTCATTCTGGGAGAGCTTCTTCGGAATATTCAAGGCAACTCATCCGGTTTATGTTGTAATGTACTTCGTTATGATTATCTTCTTTGCATACTTCTATGCACAGATTCAGTATAATCCCATCGAAATGGCTAACAACATCCGTAAAAACAGCGGTGCAATTCCGGGTATCCGTCCCGGTAAGCCCACTTCCGATTATATCGGCAAGATCCTGTCAAGACTTACTCTTATGGGCGCACTCCTCCTGAGCGTTGTGGCTCTGTTCCCGACGATCTTCAGTCAGGTTGCAACCTTCTGCCTCGACAAGTTCTCAAACGGTTACTACAGTCAGGGACTTAACATCTCCCTCGGCGGTACTTCAATCATCATCCTCGTTGGTGTTGCTCTTGAAACCGTTAAGCAGCTTGAGAGCCAGATGATGATGCGTCACTACAAGGGCTTCCTTGATTAAGGCTTAAGCCGGAAAGGACACTTTTTATGAAACTGATTCTTCTCGGCGCACCGGGCGCAGGTAAAGGCACACAGGCTGAGGTTATCAGCTCAAAGCTTTCAATCCCTGCTGTTTCAACCGGTAATATAATTCGTGAAGCCCTTGCCAATGGCACAGAGATGGGTCTTAAAGCAAAATCATTCATCGATGCAGGTCAGCTCGTTCCCGATGATGTTGTTATCGGCATCATCAAGGAACGCCTTGCAAAGGATGATTGCGCTAACGGCTTCATTCTTGACGGCTTCCCCAGAACAATCCCGCAGGCTGAAGCACTTGATGCAATGGGCGTTACCATTGACCGTGTTATCAGCATTGAGGTGGCTGACGAAAATATCGTTCGCAGAATGTCCGGCAGACGCGTTTGCGGCTCATGCGGTGCATCCTATCACCTCGAATATAAGAAACCTGCTGTTGAAGGCAAATGCAACCTTTGCGGTGCAGAGCTTGTTCAACGCAAGGACGATCATCCCGACACGGTTCTCGACCGCTTGAATGTTTACCATTCACAGACCGAGCCGTTAAAGGATTTCTATGAGAAGAAGGGTATTCTTCGCATAGTTGAAGGCCAAGAGGAGGTTGCTGACACAACAGCACTCACCCTTAAGGCATTGGAGGATTAAGCATGATAGTGCTGAAAACCAATCGAGAGCTGACGCTCATGCGTGAGGCTTGTCGGATTTCGGCTGGAGCATTAAAAGTGGCAGGTGAAGCGGTTGAACCTGGCGTAACAACCGAAGAAATCGACCGCATTGCCTACAAGTATATAATCAGTCAGGGCGCTAAGCCCAACTTCCTGAATTATAACGGCTTTCCTGCCACGGCATGCATTTCCATAAACGATGAGGTCATTCACGGTATTCCGAGCAAAAAGCGAGTTTTAAAAGAGGGCGACATTGTCAGTATCGATCTGGGTGCTGCTCTCAACGGCTACAACGGCGACAACGCTGCCACTTTCGCTGTGGGCGATATCAGCCCCGAAGCGAAGCGGCTGATCGACACCACCAGAGAGAGCCTTTATAAAGGCATCGAGGCGGCTGTTGCAGGCGGCAGAATCGGCGACATTTCAAATGCCGTTCAAACTTATTGCGAGGACAGAGGTTTTTCCGTTGTTCGAGATTTTGTCGGACACGGAGTCGGAACCAAGCTGCATGAAGACCCCAGCGTACCGAACTACGGCACATCGGGACGAGGTGTGCGCCTGTTACCCGGCATGACTTTAGCCATCGAACCTATGATCAACGCCGGTGGCTTTGAGGTCAGACAACTGTCGGACGGATGGACCATAAAAACCAGAGATGGTGGTCTGTCTGCACATTTTGAGCATACCGTTGCAATCACAACGGATGGTCCGAAAATTCTTACATTAGTGTGAGGTAAAACCATGACGCTCAAAATAGGAAGCGTGGTTCGCTCAAAAGCGGGGCACGACAAAGGCAAGTTAATGGCCGTTGTCGGCACAGAAAAAGGCGGTTTGCTTCTCTGTGACGGAAAAGAGCGCAGGCTCGAAAAGCCAAAGCTCAAAAATCCGCTTCACACCGCACCGACCAAAGCAGTGTTGACTGACGGCGAAATGTCAACCAATCGAAGCTTAAAGAAGGCGCTTGCGAAGCTTTCGCAAGGCAACTGAAAGTGAGGAGGGTAAGTTATGTCAAAACAGGATATGATTGAAGTTGAAGGTACAGTAATCGAGGCGCTTCCCAATGCAACCTTCCAGGTCGAGCTTGAAAACGGTCACAGATTGTTGGCTCATATTTCAGGCAAGCTCAGAATGAATTACATCCGTATTCTTCCGGGCGACAAGGTTACAGTTGAAATGTCACCTTATGACCTTACAAAAGGCCGCATTACGTGGCGCACAAAATAAGGAGGTAATTCCAAATGAAAGTCAGACCTTCTGTAAAGAAAATTTGCGAAAAGTGCAAAGTTATTAAGCGCAAGGGTAAAATCATGGTTATCTGTGAGAATCCCAAGCACAAGCAG
>CAYQRS010000020.1:0-5918 GCA_964419825.1 uncultured Eubacteriales bacterium | reverse complement strand
CACAAGCAGCGTCAGGGTTAATTGACGCAACCATTAACGGAGGTGCAACAGTAAATGGCTCGTATTTCAGGTGTTGACCTGCCCAGAGATAAGAGAGTCGAAATCGGCCTCACTTATATCTTCGGCATCGGTCCCAAAACAGCTAAAGACATTATTGCCGCAACGGGTATCAATCCCGACACAAGAGTTAAGGACCTCACCGAAGACGAGGTTTCAAAGCTCCGTGAGTATATCGACCACAACGTTAAGGTCGAAGGCGATCTCAGAAGAGAAACTGCATTCGACATCAAAAGACTTGTTGAAATCGGCTGCTACCGTGGTGTTCGTCACCGCAAGGGTCTTCCCGTAAGAGGTCAGCGTTCAAAGACAAACGCTCGTACTCGTAAGGGTCCCAAGAAGACGATTGCTAACAAGAAGAAATAAGTGAAGGAGGAATAAGAAATGGCAACTAAAGGTGCAGTCAAAAAGGGTGCAACTCGCAGACGCCGTGAACGCAAGAACATTGAGCGTGGTGCAGCCCATATCCAATCCACCTTCAACAACACTATCGTTACTATCACAGACACACAGGGTAACGCAGTTTCATGGGCAAGTGCTGGCGAAATGGGCTTCAGAGGCTCAAGAAAGTCAACTCCCTTCGCAGCACAGACCGCAGCTGAAACAGCAGCTAAGGCAGCTATGGAACACGGTATGAAGTATGTTGAAGTTTATGTTAAAGGCCCGGGCGCAGGTCGTGAAGCTGCTATCAGAGCTCTTCAGACAGCTGGTCTTGAGGTCAGCATGATCAAAGACGTAACTCCCATCCCCCACAACGGATGCCGTCCCCCCAAGAGAAGACGCGTATAACCTTATTATTCAGGAGGTGTAATTACTATGGCAAGATACACAGGTGCGGTTTGTAAGCTTTGCCGCCGTGAGGGCAAGAAGCTTTTCCTCAAGGGCGCAAGATGCTACACCGGTAAATGCTCAATCGAGAGACGTTCATACGCTCCCGGTCAGCACGGTCAGAGCCGCAAGAAGACTTCCGAATACGGTCTCCAGCTTCGTGCAAAGCAGCAGGCTAAGAGATACTACGGTATTCAGGAAGGTCAGTTCCACAAGTATTTCCTTATGGCTGAACGCCGTCAGGGCGTAACAGGTGAAAACCTGCTCAGAATCTGCGAAAGCCGTCTTGATAACATTGTTTATCTCCTCGGTTGGGCAAACTCCCGTGCAGAGGCAAGACAGCTTGTCACCCACGGCCATTTCACAGTAAACGGTAAGAAGGTTGATATTCCTTCATACCTCACAAAGGCTGGCGATGAAGTAGCTATCAAGGCTAAGAGCAAGGATAGCGATAAGTTCAAGGCTGTTCTCGAAACAAATTCGGCTCGCCCTGTTCCGCAGTGGCTTGACCTCAATGCAGATGCTGCAGCAGCAAAGATCGTAGCTCTTCCCGAGCGTGATCAGATTGCTACACCCGTTGAAGAGCATCTCATCGTTGAGTTCTACTCGAAGTAATTGTTTTGAGATTCTGCGTTATTTACTCAAATTAACAAGGAGGGTTTTGAATGATAGGAATCGAGAAGCCCAAAATCGAAACTGCCGAATTCAGCGCAAGCGGAGATTACGGAAGATTCGTATTGGAGCCTTTAGAGCGTGGTTACGGCACAACACTTGGCAACAGCCTCAGACGTGTTCTGCTTTCATCACTGCCCGGCTATGCAATCACATCCGTTAAGATTGACGGTGTGCATCACGAGTTTTCAACAATTAAGGGCGTTAAAGAAGACGTTACCGAAATTGTTCTTAACCTCAAGAGCGTAATTCTCAAAATTCATGGCGACGGTCCGAAAACAATGTACATTGACGCTTCGGGCGCAGGCGTTGTTACTGCCGGTGACATTAACACCGACAGCGAGGTTGAAATCATCAACCCCGATCTGCCGATTGCCACACTTGATGCTGATGCTCACCTCAGCATGGAGCTTACCTGCGACAAAGGTCGTGGTTATATCTCCGCTGAGCGTAACAAGGTTGCTTTACAGCCTGTAATCGGCGTTATCGCTATTGACTCAATTTATACACCTGTTCTCAAGGTCAACTACACTGTTGAGAATACACGTGTTGGTCAGATTACCGACTATGATAAGCTGACACTCGAGGTGTGGACGGACGGCACCATCAATGCTAAGGAAGCCGTTTCGCTCGGCGCCAAGATCCTCAACGAGCATCTCAGTCTCTTCGGAGATTTGTCAGATGAGGCTTTTGACACAGAGGTTATGGTCGTTAAGGACGATAACAACACTGAAAAAGTTCTGGAGATGACCATTGAGGAACTTGACTTATCAGTCCGCTCCTTCAACTGCTTGAAGAGAGCCGGAATCAACAAGGTTGAGGATCTTATTAACAAGTCCGAAGAGGATATGATGAAGGTTCGTAACCTCGGCAAGAAATCTCTTGACGAAGTTGTTGCAAAGCTTCGCAGCCTCGGCTTCGAACTCCGCAAGGAAGAGGAATAAGCCCCAACCAACACACAGTTAGCCTGTATTTATGGCAAAGGAGTGATTTTAATGCCAGGAACCAGAAAACTCGGCAGAGCCAGCGATCACCGTATGGCTATGCTTCGTGCAATGGTTACTTACCTTTTAGAAAACGGCAAAATTGAAACCACCGTTACTCGTGCTAAGGAAGTTCGTTCACTGACAGAGAAAATGATCACTGTCGCTAAGGACAACACCCTTAACGCAAAGCGTCAGGCACTTGCTTTCGTTACCAAAGAAGATGTTGTTAAAAAGCTCTTCGATGAGATCGCACCCAAGTACAAGGACGTTAACGGCGGCTACTGCCGTATCATTAAGACCGGCCCTCGCCGTGGTGATGCCGCAGAAATGTGCATTATCGAGCTCGTCAATGACGATGCTGTCGCAGCTAAGAAATAATTTTTCTTAAAACTCAAGCACCTTGCGAAGCCTTCGCAGGGTGCTTTTCCTTTTTGTTATGCTTTAAATAAAAAAATTGTAAGAAACAGGGGCGTATTTATGAAATATTTACTTGATAAATGCGCTGTTTTTATGTATAATACAAAGTGAGATTAAATGGCTCATAAATCAGAAAGGAGATATAAATCATGAATTACTCCAGCGAAGTTCAGAAGATGTGTATCGTTGCTAAAGGTCCACATCACGGTCCTGCTCCCATCCCCGAAGAAGGCAAATGGGTAAAGGCTTACGAAATCAAAGACATTTCAGGTATGTCACACGGTATCGGTTGGTGTGCTCCCCAGCAGGGCACATGCAAGCTCACCCTCAACATCAAAGAGGGTATTGTTGAAGAAGCTCTTGTTGAAACAATCGGCTGCTCAGGTATGACTCACTCCGCAGCTATGGCTGCTGAGATTCTCCCCGGCAAAACTCTGCTTGAGTGCCTTAACACAGACCTCGTTTGCGACGCTATCAATGTTGCAATGCGTGAGATCTTCCTTCAGTTCGTTTACGGCAGAACTCAGTCAGCTTTCTCAGAAGACGGTCTTTCAATCGGCGCAGGTCTTGAGGACCTCGGTAAGGGACTCCGTTCACAGGTTGGCACAATGTTCTCAACCAAGGCAAAGGGCGTTCGTTACCTTGAAATGGCTGAGGGCTATGTTACCCGTATGGCTCTTGATGAAAACGATCAGGTTATCGGCTATGAGTTCGTAAAGCTCGGCAAGATGCTTGAGGATATTCGCCACGGCGCATCCGCTGACGAGGCTCTCAAGAACAACATGGGCAGCTACGGCAGATTCGCTGATGCCGCTAAATACATCGATCCGAGAGAAGAATAAGGAGGAGGGATACCAATGGCTGTTACATTTGAAGGTAAAGAAAGAAGAATGGAAAAAATTGAGGCTTGCCTTGCTAAATACGGCATTGCTGACCTCGAAGCTGCCAGAGATCTCTGCCTCAGCAAGGGCATTGATGTCGAGGCAATCGTTAAGGGCACTCAGCCCATCGCTTTTGAAAACGCTTGCTGGGCTTACACTCTCGGCGTAGCTATCGCTCTTTCACAGGGCATCACAAACGCTGCAGATGCTTCCGCTGCAATCGGCATCGGTCTTCAGGCATTCTGCATCCCCGGTTCAGTTGCTGAAAACCGTAAGGTTGGTCTTGGTCACGGTAACCTCGGTGCAATGCTCCTTAAAGACGAAACAAAGTGCTTTGCATTCCTTGCAGGTCATGAATCCTTCGCAGCAGCAGAGGGCGCAATCAAAATCGCTCTTACAGCTAACAAGGTTCGTACAGAGCCTCTTCAGGTTATCCTCAACGGTCTCGGTAAGGATGCCGCTATGATCATTTCACGCATCAACGGCTTCACCTATGTTGAAACCGAATACGATTTCTACAAGGATGAGCTTACAATCAAAAACTCAACCGCTTACTCAAAGGGTGACCGTGCTCTCGTTCGTTGCTACGGCGCTAACGATGTTCTCGAAGGCGTTGCAATCATGAAGCATGAGGGCGTTGATGTTTCAATCACAGGTAACTCAACCAACCCCACTCGCTTCCAGCATCTTGTTGCAGGCACATACAAGAAGTGGGCACTTGAGAACGGCAAAAACTACTTCTCAGTTGCTTCAGGCGGCGGCACAGGCCGTACACTTCACCCCGATAACGTTGCTGCAGGTCCTGCTTCCTACGGTCTTACAGACTCAATGGGCAGAATGCACGGCGACGCTCAGTTTGCAGGTTCATCTTCTGTTCCTGCACACGTTGAGATGATGGGCCTTATCGGTATGGGTAACAACCCGATGGTTGGTGCTACTGTTGCTTGCGCTGTTGCAGTTGCAGAAAGCTACAAGAACTAATTAAAATATTTTTGACATTTAAGCACATTGGGTGGCATAATGCTGCCCAATGGCTTAATATTATTAAAATAAATTGAAAGGATTTGGTTGACCCGATGTTTGAGTTTATCCATAATTTTGATTTATCTGTTTTTAACGCAGTGTTCTCGCTCCACAGCGATGTTATGAACACGATTATGAAGTGCATTACATACCTCGGCGAGGAGGGCGTTCTCTGGATCGTTCTTTCAATCCTCCTGCTTCTCTTCAAGAGAACAAGAAAATGGGGTCTTGCCATTTTAGGTGCATTGGCAGTTATGGGAATTGTCAACAACGAAATTCTCAAGCCGATTATCGCACGCCCCAGACCGTTCTATGTCTTTGATTTGAGCAACCTTTCACCCGACCACAAGTATTATGAGCAAATTGTTGCCAAGGTCACGGAGAACATCAAAAATTATCCTGAGCTTGCCGCAAAATGGGTGAGCGAATATAAGTTCCCCAACATTGTTGACAGACCTACAAGCTGGTCATTCCCCTCAGGTCACACCTCATCAGCTTTCGCTTGCGCAACCGCAATCTTTAGCAACAACAAGAAGTGGGGCGTTCCTGCTCTCATTTTTGCCGCTCTGATGGGCTTCACAAGAATTTACCTCGGCGTACATTATTGCACCGATGTTCTTGCAGGCGCTGAGCGAATATAAGTTCCCCAACATTGTTGACAGACCTACAAGCTGGTCATTCCCCTCAGGTCACACCTCATCAGCTTTCGCTTGCGCAACCGCAATCTTTAGCAACAACAAGAAGTGGGGCGTTCCTGCTCTCATTTTTGCCGCTCTGATGGGCTTCACAAGAATTTACCTCGGCGTACATTATTGCACCGATGTTCTTGCAGGCGCTGTTGCAGGCGTTATCTACGGCATTGTCGGTGTCGCAGTTGTTAACTTTATTGTTAAATTCATCAAAAAGAAAGATTACAAAATTGCAAAATGGTTCTGATTATCAGAAAGGATGTTAATAATGAATAAACCCGTTCTTATTGAAACTTCAGCTCGCCACGTTCATGTCAGCCGTGAGCATCTTGATATTCTCTTCGGCGAGGGCTACGAGCTTACAG
>CAYQRS010000019.1:0-15463 GCA_964419825.1 uncultured Eubacteriales bacterium | reverse complement strand
TTACAGCTTGATACAACCAATGTTGAAGCGTTGGAGAATGCCTTGCGTGTCTATGTCGGCAAGCCTTTGATAAATTCAGTCAACGGCAGTGAGGAGTCACTCAATTCAGTTTTGCCCCTTGCCGCAAAATACGGCGCAATGGTTGTCGGCTTAACGCTTGATGAAAACGGAATTCCCGAAACCTCGGCAGAGCGTATAAAAATTGCCGAGCGCATTGTTAAGCGTGCCGCAGAGTACGGCATCGACAAAAGCGATATCTTAATCGATCCGCTGACAATGACTATCAGCACTGCGGAAAACGGAGCTTTGCCCACTTTGGAGGCCCTTTCTTATATCAAAAACACCTTGGGCGTGCATACTGTCTTGGGTGTTTCAAATATTTCGTTCGGCTTGCCGAACCGTGAAAAGATCAACTCGGCGTTCTTCACCCTCGCAATGCAAAACGGCTTGAGCGCAGGCATTGTTAATCCGCTCAGCGAAGCGATGATGGATGCCTATTATGCCTTTAACGCTTTAACCGCAAGGGATGTCGGCTGCCTTGCTTATATTAACAGCAACACCGCTGAAAAAGCCGAATCCGAAACCGACGATTTGAAATCCGCCGTCATCAGCGGTCTTGACGAAAAAGCAGCGCAAATTACCGAACAGCTTTTGAAAACGCAGACCTCGGTTGAAATAATTGACGGATTGCTTATTCCCGCTCTTGATGAGGTCGGCAAGCGCTTTGAGAATAAAAAGCTCTTTTTGCCTCAGCTCCTCTTGGCGGCGAAGGCAGCAACGGCGGCGTTCGATGTGATTAAAAAACAGCTTGCCCTTTCCAATAAAAAAGGCGAGAGCAAGGGTAAAATAATCCTTGCCACCGTAAAGGGCGATATACACGATATCGGTAAGAACATCGTAAAAGTCCTGCTTGAGAATTACGGCTATGATGTAATCGATTTAGGCAAGGATGTCAGCCCAGAAGCCGTGCTTGAATCCGTTAAGGAGAATGGCATTAGCCTTGTTGGTTTAAGTGCGCTGATGACAACTACCGTTCCCAATATGGCGCAGACGATTTCGCTTTTAAAGCAGAATTCCGCTTGCCGTGTTATGGTTGGCGGTGCGGTTCTGACTCAGGATTATGCTGATGAAATCGGTGCTGATTTTTACTGTAAAGATGCTATGGCGGCTGTTCGCTGTGCAGAAAAGCTTCATAGCGACGGAGTTTTGTTATGACATTGCTTCCCTTAAAAACAAAGGGCAGTGCTTATGGCATCAAACAGCTTGATTTGTCGCTCAAGCCTGCCGATTGTCCCGAAGAATTTGCTTATCTTTATGAGCAAACCGTTGTTGATTACGGCGGTGGATATTTGGGACATCCTGATTCCGTTTTGCTCAAAAACGGCGATATTTTAACCTTTTATCCGCAGGGACACGGCAAGGGTGCGGTTCTTGCAAAGCGCAGTAAGGATGGCGGCAAATCTTATTCCGATGCCTTTGCTTCAACACCGTCGTCGTGGCAGCTCTCCCGTGAAACGCCAACGGTTTACCGCCTTGAGTTTTCCGATGGAAGTGCCGATAAGCTGATTTTGATCAGCGGCAATCCCCGTTGGGGCAATGAGCCAACAACGGGCGGCTTTAATTGCTCGCTCTCCTGCGATGAGGGCGAAACTTGGAGCGAGTTTAAGCTTTTCCATAAAGGCTTCATAACCATTGTCGCAATGTCCTCATTAACTCGCCTCAAGGAAAACGGCGTTTTTGTCGATAAATGGATGGGCTTGTTCCACGATAACAGGTTTGTCAACTATAAAACGGTTTTGTCGTTCGATTCAAACGGAAGGATGAATTGGACAAAGCCTGAACCGTATTTTTCGCTTTACCGCAAAACCGAAAAGCGCAGTAATATGTGCGAGGTTGAATGTATCCGTTCCTGTTTGGGCAAGGGCGATGAGCTTTGCATAATTACACGCAGTAACACAAAGCGTTGCAATTCTCTCGTTTCCTTTTCATCCGATGAGGGGAATAGCTGGTCTGCTCCTGTCGAATTGCCTGCGGCGTTGAACGGCGAGCGGCATAAGGCGGATTATTTGCCCGATGGCAGGCTTATCATAACCTTCCGTTCTGTTGAGCGTTCGCCCGAAAAGAACCGATTGTACAAAGAAAAAGGCAAGCCCTTTCGCAGGTGGTTCAGCGAGGGCTGGATAGCATGGATTGGTACTTATGACGATTTAAAGCACGGCAGGGAAGGGCAGTACCGCATCAAATTGGCGCATACATATCTGCCTTATCAAACGAAGCCTGAGCTTGTTGCCAATTCCGATTGCGGCTATTGCGGCAATGTTGTTCTGGCGGACGGAACTTTTGTCACCTCAACCTATGGAATATTCACAGCCGATGAAAAGCGCAATACATATATAATCTCAAAAAGAATTTCATTAACCGATACCGATAAAATCTTGGAGGATAAAAATGGAAGTTTTCACAAAAAACGAAACTGTGCTTTATAACCTCCGTGCCCTTTATGAGCAGTACGGCTATAAACGCTATAAGATGAGCAAGTTTGAAGAATATGATTTGTATTTGGAGTATAAGAATTTTCTTTCAACCTCAAATATAATCACCTTCACTGATTTGAACGGCAAGCTTTATGCCTTGAAGCCTGATATAACTCTTTCGATTGCGAAGAACGCAAAGCAGGGTGAGTGCCAAAAGCTCTATTACAACGAGAATGTTTACCGCACGGCACGCAACACGAAGCAGTATAAGGAGATTACTCAGCTCGGTCTTGAATATATCGGTGATGTTGATGCCTATACAATGGGCGAGGTTGTTTCCCTTGCAGCAAAAAGCCTTGCATCAATCAGCGAGAATTATATTTTGGATTTGTCGCATCTCGGCTTTGTTTCTGGGCTTTTCGAGCTCGCCAACCTTAATGACAGTCAATGTGAGAAGCTTCTCGGCTTCCTCGGCAAAAAGGATACTCACGAGATTTATGCCGCCTGTGAGCAGTTCGGCGTTTACCGTGAGATTGCCGAAAAAATCGCAATGCTTTCCGAGGTTTACGGCAGCTTTGAAACAACCCTGCCGAAGATCAAGGCGCTTGCAAGCACGCCGAAAATGATTGAAGCTGTCAAGGAGCTTGAGGCTCTTTACGAATTCTTGCGTGCAAGCGGAGCGGCAGAGCATATTAACCTTGATTTTTCAATCGTTAACGATATGAGCTATTATAACAGCGTCATTTACCGTGGCTATGTTGAGAATGTTCCTTTCAGCGTTCTCAGCGGCGGTAGGTACGATAATTTGCTTACAAAGCTCGGCAAGAATTCGCAGGCAATCGGCTTTGCCGTTTATGTTGATTTGCTGGAGCTTTATGATAAATGTGATAAAGAATACGATGTCGATACTCTCATTGTTTATGATTCGGATGTTTCGCCGCTTCGTGTCTGTGCCGTTGCGGATGAATATGTCAAATCGGGCAAGAGCGTGAAGGTTCTCTCCAAAGCGGCTGAGAATTTGAAATATAAGACAGCGGTCAGAATAACCAAAGAGGGGGTTGAGGTTAGCGATGGAGTATCTTAATATAGCTTTGCCGAAGGGCAGGCTCGGCGAAAAGGTTTACGAGATGTTTGAAAAAATCGGTTACGGTTGCCCCTCGATCAAAGAAAAGAACCGCAGTCTGATTTTTGAAAACGAGGAGAATAAGGTTCGCTATTTCTGGTCAAAGCCGAGCGATGTTGCAATTTATGTTGAACACGGTGCGGCAGATATCGGCGTTGTCGGTAAGGATATTTTGCTCGAATATGAGCCTGATATTTATGAACTGCTTGATTTGAATATCGGCAAATGCCGTATGTGCGTTGCAGGCCCTGTCGGCTTCCGCAACAATCCTGAAAAAACCCTTAAGGTTGCCACAAAGTTCGTCAATATCGCAATGGATTATTACGCAAAGCAGGGCAGAGATATTGAAATCTGCAAGCTCAACGGCTCTATCGAAATTGCTCCGATTCTCGGTATGACGGATGTAATTGTCGATATTGTCGAAACGGGTACAACGCTCAAGGAAAATAACCTTGAGGTCAAGGAAACGATTATTCCGATCAGCGCCCGTCTTGTTGCCAACAAAGCAAGCTCGAAGTTTAAAGCGGAGCAGATTGCAAATATCCGCAGGAAAATGCAAGAGGTAATAGAAAATGATTAAGATTTATGATTCAATGATAAATGCCGAGGATATATTCTCCCGTGAAGAAGAAAAGACTAATGTCAGCGCAATCGTTGCCGATATAATTGCCGATGTAAGGGCAAATGGCGATAAGGCGCTTAAAGCTTACAGCGAAAAATTCGATAAAGCAAGGCTGGATAGCCTTGAAGTAACCGAGCAGGAGATTGAGCAGGCATATAACGCCTTAGAGCCTGAGTTCATTGCCGTTATCGAGGAGGCTGCGGAGAATATCCGTGAATTCCACCGCCATCAGATTAAAACAGGCTTCGTCATAACTCCCCGTGATGGCGTTGTGCTCGGTCAGCGTGTAATTCCGCTTGAAAGAGTCGGTCTTTATGTTCCGGGTGGCACAGCAAGCTATCCGTCATCGGTTTTGATGAATTGCATCCCTGCAAAGCTTGCAGGCTGCGATGAAATCGTTATGGTAACACCGCCCTCACCCGATGGCAGTATTAAGCCTGCAATACTCGTTGCGGCAAAAATAGCAGGTGTTGACCGTATCTTCAAGGTCGGTGGCGCACAGGCTGTTGCCGCTCTCGCTTATTCAACCGAAACAATTCCGCAGGTTGATAAAATTGTCGGTCCGGGTAATGTTTTTGTTGCCGAAGCAAAAAGGCAGGTGTTCGGTCAGGTTGCGATTGATATGATTGCAGGTCCGAGTGAGATTTTGGTCATTGCTGACGGAACGTGTAACCCGAAATTTGTCGCTGCGGATATGCTTTCGCAGGCGGAACACGATAAGAACGCAAGCGCTGTTCTTGTTACCGATAGTGCAGAGCTTGCTCAAGCTGTTTCGGCAGAGCTCGAAAAGCAAATACCTCAGCTTCCCCGTCACGAAATTGCCCGTGCTTCAATCGATTCCAACGGCAAAATCATCATTGTTGATGATTTGATGCAGGCGGCTGTGATGAGCAACAAAATCGCACCTGAGCATCTTGAAATCTGTGTTGACCGTCCGTTTGATTTTCTGCCGCAAATTCGCAACGCAGGCTCAGTTTTCCTCGGGAAAAACTGTCCTGAAGCTCTCGGCGATTATTTTGCAGGTCCGAACCACACCTTGCCGACAAGCGGAACAGCCCGTTTTTCAAGCCCTCTTTCAGTTGATGATTTCATCAAAAGGTCATCATTTATTTCTTATTCCGAATCTGCCTTGGAAAAGGTTTACGAAAAAATCGATTCGTTTGCACAGCGTGAAGGCTTGCAGGCACACGGCAAAAGCGTAACAGTAAGGTTTGAGGATAAATAAAATGAGCAGATTTTTCAGTTCCCGTCTTAGGAATTTAACCGCATATACTCCGGGCGAACAGCCGCAGGATATGCAGTACATAAAGCTTAACACCAACGAATCTCCGTTTCCGCCGTCGCAGGCAGTTCTGGAGGCTGTGAATACCGCTCAGGTCGAAAGCCTGCGCCTGTATTCCGATCCCGAATGTAAAAAAACGGTTGCCGCAATCGCTGATTATTATAATGTGAAAAGCGAAAATGTTATTCTCGGCAACGGCTCGGATGAGATTCTTTCTTTCATCTTTCAGGCTTTTTGCGATTCGCAAACGCCTGTCGCTTTTCCGGATATAAGCTATGGCTTTTATTCCGTTTTTGCCGATTTGTATTCTTTAAAGGCTCAAATCGTACCCCTGCGTGAGGATTTCAGCCTTTGCGCCGATGATTATTGCGGCTTGAACAAAACAATCGTCATCGCCAACCCCAATGCGCCGACTGGCAAGGCAATTTCTCTCGCTGATGTGGAGAAAATTGCTTCCTCCAACCCGAACAATGTTGTTGTTATCGATGAAGCTTATGTTGATTTCGGCGGCGAAACAGCGGTTGGCTTGACAGGGAAATATAATAACCTCATCGTTGTACAAACCTTCTCGAAATCCCGTCAGCTCGCAGGCGCAAGGCTCGGCTTTGCGATTGCGGATGAAGCGCTCATAAACGATTTGAATACGGTTCGCTTTTCAACAAACCCGTATAATATCAACCGTTTGACCCTTCTGGCAGGCGAAGCAGCGATTAAGGATAAGGCTTATTTTGAAAAAACACGCAATATGATAATCGCCAACCGTGAATTTACGGTCGAGGGCTTAAAAAGCCGTGGCTTTACAGTGCTTGATTCAAAAACGAATTTTGTCTTTGCCTCGCATCCCTCGTTCGGCGGCGAATATCTTTATAAATCGCTCAAGTCAAAGGGTGTTCTCGTTCGCCATTTCAATAAGGAAAGGCTTGCAGAATATTTGCGCATTACTATCGGCACAAGGGAAGAAATGGAAACCCTCTTAAATACATTAGATTTAATAACAAAGGAATGATTTTTATGCGTACTGCCTCAATCACACGCAACACGGCGGAAACAAAAATCAGCCTCAGCCTCAATCTTGACGGCACAGGCAAAAGCAATATCGCAACGGGTTGCGGCTTTTTAGACCATATGTTGACCCTTTTCGCTCGCCACGGCAGGTTTGATCTTGATGTCAAATGTGATGGCGATACAAATGTCGATTATCACCATACGGTTGAAGACATCGGCATTTGTCTTGGCACTTGCCTGAACGAAGCGTTGGGTAATATGGCAGGAATAAAGCGCTATGGCGATATAATTTTGCCTATGGATGAGAGCTTGATTCTCTGTGCGGTGGATGTTTCGGGCAGAGCGCATCTGACAATCGATTTGGGCGCAATGGCTCAAAAGGTAGGCGATTTTGATACGGAGCTTGTTGCCGAATTTTTGCTCGGCTTCGTGCGTAATGCAAAAATCACCTTGCATATCAAAAAAATCAACGGCACAAACACTCATCATATAATTGAGGGCAGCTTCAAGGCTCTTGCAAGGGCTTTAGGCAAAGCAGTTGAAATTGATGAAAAATATTCTGACGAAATTCCATCAACAAAAGGAGTTCTCTAATGCTCGCAATAATTGATTACGGTGTCGGCAACATCTTTTCGCTCTATTCTTCCTTTAAGTTTATCGGTCAGGATGTTGTCCTCACTAACGATAAAAAGATAATCGATGATTGTTCTCATATAATTCTGCCTGGAGTCGGTGCATTTGCCGATGCAAAGCGCAAGCTTGATGAGAGCGGAATGGCTCAGGTCGTTCTTGATCAGGTGCAAAAGGGCAAGCCGATGATGGGCATTTGTCTTGGTATGCAAATGCTTTTTGAGGATAGCCATGAATACGGCGTACACAGCGGCTTGAAGCTGATAAACGGCTCGGTTAAGCCGATTGCCGATGTTATACCGAGCGGATTGAAAGTTCCGCATATCGGTTGGAACAGCCTTGAATTCACCAAGGAGAGCAAGCTGTTCAAGTATATCAAAAACGGCGACCATGTTTATTTTGTTCATTCCTATTCAGCGCAGGGCTGTACGGATAGCGTAACTGCAGTTTCGGAATACGGCGCAAAGCTCACCGCTTCCGTAGAAAAGGATAATGTCTACGGCTGTCAGTTCCATCCTGAAAAAAGCGGAGCTGTCGGCTTGAATATACTCAAAGCTTTTTGCGAGCTTTAATGGAGGGCAAAATTATGAACCTTTTTCCTGCGATTGATTTAAAAGATAAAAAAGTTGTTCGTCTTTATAAAGGCGATTATAATCAGATGACCGTTTACGGCGAAAATCCCCTTGAAACCGCAAGGGGCTTCAAAGCAAGCGGAGCAGAATATCTGCACGTTGTTGACCTTGACGGTGCAAAAGACGGAACGAATCCCAATTTTTCAATCGTTGCCGACCTTGCCGCCAACAGCGGCTTAAAGGTTGAAATCGGCGGCGGAATCAGAGATGAGCAGATAATCAAAAAGTACATCGATGCAGGTGTAATGCGTGTAATTCTCGGTACGGTTGCAATTTCCAATCCGAGCTTTATTGCCGATATGGTTCAAAAATACGGCGAAAAAATTGCCGTTGGCGTGGATATGCTCGGCGGCAAGGTCGCAACCCACGGCTGGACTAATGTCAGCGAGGTTGATGGCTTTGAATTCTGCCAATCGCTTGAAAAAATGGGCGTTTCAACCGTAATTTGTACCGATATTTCCAAGGATGGTGCAATGCAGGGCACAAACCGTATGCTTTACCGTGAAATGGCGGAGCGCTTCAGCTTTGATACTGTGGCTTCAGGCGGCGTGTCATCGCTTGATGATGTCCGTGCGCTCAACGAAATCGGCGTTTACGGTGCAATTCTCGGCAAAGCTCTTTATACCGGCGCAGTTAATTTGGCTGATGCGGTAAAAATCGTAAACGGGGAGAAATAAAATGGTAACAAAACGAATAATCCCGTGCCTTGATGTCAAAAACGGAAGAGTTGTAAAGGGCGTAAATTTTGAGGGCTTGAGTGATGTTTCCTCGCCCGTTGAGCTTGCCGATTATTACAGCAACGCAGGTGCGGATGAGCTTGTCTTTTATGATATTACCGCCTCTGTTGAGGGCAGGCAGATTTTCACCGATATTCTTAAGGAAGCGGCATCGAAAATATTTATCCCTCTCACCGTTGGCGGCGGTATTTCAACGCTTGATGACTTTGAGCGTGTCCTCTCCTGTGGAGCGGATAAGGTCAGCGTCAATTCGGGCGCAATCAAAAACCCCTCAATAATAGGGGAGGCTGCCAAGAAATACGGCGATCAGTGCGTCGTTCTCTCTGCCGATATAAAGCGTGTTGACGGCAAATTTATGCTTTTCAAAAACGGCGGCAGAGTTAACACAGGAATAGATGCGCTTGAATGGATAAAATTCGGCGTTGATAACGGTGCGGGTGAAATTGTTGTAAACAGCATCGATACCGATGGCGTGAAGCAAGGCTTCGATTTGGAAATGCTCGATGCCGTCTGCAACCTCGTCAATGTCCCTGTAATCGCAAGCGGCGGCGCAGGCTGTGCCAAGGATTTTATAACGCTCTTTAATTCCCTGCCGAAGGTCGATGCAGGTCTTGCGGCTTCGATTTTCCATTTCGGTGAGGTCAAAATCGAGGATTTGAAAAAAGAATTAAAAGAAAATAATATCAATGTGAGAGGTAATTGAAATGGTAAAAATCGATGAACTGAAATTCGATGAAAAAGGTTTAATTCCTGCAGTTGTTGTTGACAGCAAAAGCAAAGAGGTTTTAACAGTTGCTTATATGAACCGTGAAAGCCTTGAAATCACGATCAACGAGGGCAGAACCTGCTTCTGGTCACGCTCACGCAGTGAGCTTTGGCGCAAGGGAGAAACATCGGGCAATGTTCAGTATGTTTTGGATATAACAGCCGATTGCGATAAGGATGCCCTTGTTGTAACTGTTGATAAAACAGGTCCTGCTTGTCATACAGGCAGTGAAAGCTGCTTCACAAACACCGTTTATACCAAGGATGGCTATAATCCCTTCAGCATGAAAGGCTTGGAGGAGCTTATTCGTGGCAGACAGACCGATAAAAAAGAAGGCAGCTACACAAGCTACCTTTTTGATAAGGGAATTGACAAAATTCTCAAAAAGGTCGGTGAGGAAGCAACCGAGGTTATCATCGCAGGCAAAGCCGATGACAAAAAGGAAACAATTTATGAGATTGCCGATTTAGCTTATCATGTTCTCGTTCTGATGGTTCAAATGGGCATCTCAACCGATGAAATTACAGCCGAGCTTGCCTCACGCCATGTAATTGACCATAAGGTTAAGCAGGAAAAAATGACAAGCTGAAACGTGAAGCCTTAAAAAATAAGCACTTGATTTCTTTTTACGGAAGTCAAGTGCTTATTTTATGCTTGATTTTGTTCGGCGTTATGCCTTGTGCCACTTAACGCCTTGCGGTGTGTCCTCAAGTATAATGCCCATTGCTTTAATTGTGTCACGAATTTCGTCGGCCTTTGCCCAATCCTTGTTCTTTCTTGCTTCGGCACGCTGTGCAATGAGGCTTTCAACCTCATCGTCAAGGCTTGCCTTATTGCGGTTGTAAACAAGACCGAGTACGCCTGTCAGCTCATCGAACGCCTTGATTGCACATTCAACCGTTGCCTTGCTTGCGCCATTTGCAACAACCGTGTTGATGTCACGAACAAGCTCGAAAACAGCGGCAATCGCATCGGCTGTGTTCATATCGTCATCCATCGCCTTGATGAATTGCTCTCGTCTTGCATCAGCCTTGGCGTTGAAAGCCTCGTCAAGCTCACCGTCTTTTGCGTTTTCGAGCGCAAAATCAAGGTTGTCACGGCAGGTGTAAAGTCTTTCAAGGCTTGCTTTGCATTGCTCGATGATGTCAACGCTGTAGTTGATCGGGCTGCGGTAATGCGATGAAATCATAAGGTAACGAATCGGCTCGTAGCCGTATTTTTCTGCAACATCACGAACGGTGAAGAAGTTGCCAAGCGATTTTGACATTTTAACATTGTCAACATTGATATAACCGTTGTGCATCCAGTAGTTGGCAAACGGAGCGTCGTTGCAACATTCGCTCTGCGCAATTTCGTTTTCGTGGTGGGGGAATATCAAATCCTGACCGCCGCAGTGAATGTCGATTGTTGTGCCGAGGTAGCGGCGTACCATTGCGGAACATTCAATGTGCCAGCCGGGGCGACCGTTGCCCCAGGGTGATTGCCAATAAGGCTCGCCGGGCTTTGCGTTTTTCCAAAGTGCAAAATCCATCGGCTCACGCTTGATTTCGCCGACATTGATTCTTGCACCTGCCTCAAGCTCCTCAAGAGGCTGATGCGAAAGCTTGCCGTATTCGTTGAACTTTTTCGGGCTGAAATAAACATCGCCGTCAACAGCGTAAGCGTAGCCCTTTTCAACAAGCTTTTCAATGATTGCGATGATTTCGTCGATGTTTTCCGTTGCCTTGGGGTGAACGGTTGCCTCACGCACGTTCATTCCTTTTGCATCTTTCCAAAATTCTTCAATATATTTTTCGCTGACCTCTTTAAAGGTGAGAGCTTCTTCGTTGGCTCTGCGGATGATTTTGTCATCAATGTCCGTGAAGTTCTGAACGAAGCGAACCTCGTAGCCACGGTATTCCATATAGCGGCGCAAAACGTCAAACACACAAAGCGGTCTTGCGTTGCCGATGTGGATGAAGTTGTAAACCGTCGGACCGCAGGCGTAAACCTTAAGCACGTTCGGCTCAAGCGTAATAAGCTCGTCTTTGCTGCGTGTAAGTGTGTTGTAAATTTTCATTTATTTTACCTCGCTTTTAATGTTTTCAATCTCTTTTTTAAGCCTCTCGATTTCAATTTGCAGCTTGCAGAATTCCATTGAAATCGGGTCGGGTATATGAATTTGGTCAAGGTCGTCAATGCGCTTGCCGTCACGCTTGATAACTCTTGCAGGTACGCCGACTGCCGTGCAGTTGGGCGGAATTTCCTCAAGCACAACCGCACCCGAAGCAATGTTTGAATTATCACCGATTTTGAACGGACCGAGAACCTTTGCTCCTGCGCCGATCATAACATTGTTGCCGATTGTCGGGTGTCGTTTGCCGATGTGGTGACCTGTGCCGCCGAGCGTAACGCCTTGATAAATCGTCACATCGTCACCGATTTCCGTTGTTTCACCGATTACAACGCCTGTGCCGTGGTCAATAAAAAATCTTTTGCCGATTTTTGCGGCGGGGTGAATTTCAATTCCTGTGATTTTTGCACATCGTTGAGAAATATATCTTGCGGCGAAAAAAAGCCTGTGGTTGTAGCACCAATGAGCCTTGCGGTGCATCCTGACCGCCTTAAGACCTGGATAAAGAAAAAAAATCTCAACAGCGCTCCTTGCGGCAGGATCACGCTCCTTGACACAGGCAATGTCCTCTCTGATATTTTTGATGTTATTGAACAAAATCATTCACCTCACAAAAAACAAAAGCCTCCGTCACCCAAAAAGGCGACAGAGGCGATAAAACGCGGTTCCACTCTATCATTATACTCAGCGGCTCAATTAAGCCTTGGCATATAACGGTGCCTACCGCACAGGAATACTCTCAGTTCCTCCTGCGTGCTTACGGGCGCATTCGCAAGGTTGCCAAACGGCACACTTTCAGCAAAGCGTGTGCCTCTCTGTATGTCGGCAATGGTCTTGTTACTATTCCCGCTCATCGCATTTATAACATTAACATTATATTAAATTCATTTAGAAAAGTCAACAGTTTTTCTTGACTGAGCCAAATAAACGATGCCTGAAATCACGGCGAGAACTGCTGTGATCCAAATCATAATGTTTGTAACCGTAGTGAAATTCAGCTTAAGGAAGCCGTAGGTGTCAACAAGCTCAGCCCAAAGCAGAATGATTATTGTGAAAGTCATTTGAGTGGCAGTTTTAATTTTGCCCCAAATGTTTGCAGGTACAACAATATTTTGCGAAGCGCAGATGAGCCTCATCGATGTGACAACAAATTCTCTTGCAAGGATGAGGAAAACAGGCCACGGGCTGCAAATCCCCTTGCTGATGAAGCCGAGCAAAGCGGCTGTTGTGAGCATTTTGTCGGCAACAGGGTCGAGGAATTTGCCGAAGGTCGTGATTTGGTTATTTTTGCGTGCAAGATGTCCGTCAATCGAATCGGTTAAAGCAGCAATTACGAAAATCAGCGTTGCAACAATGTAGTGATGGGGAAAGTTGATTGTGAATGCCGCCAGAAAAAACGGAGTGATAATAACCCTTGCAATGGTCAGTTTGTTAGGTGTGTTCATTTATTCAGCCTCTCCGATGAGATCATACTCATCTGTTTTGAATATTTTAACATTGCAGAATTCACCGACTGCCTGCGGAAGACGGCTCGTGAATTTAACTACGCTGTCAATTTCGGGTGCATCCATATAAGTTCTGCCAATGTAGCTGTCCGTGTAGGCATCGTATTCCTCAACCAACACCTCAAAGGTTTTGCCGATTATTCTGCCGTGCTTTTCCTGCATTATCATATATTGGTCGTTCATAATAATGTCTTGGCGGTCAACCTTTGTCTGCTCATCGATTTGGTTGGGGAATTCAGCGGCAGGTGTGCCGTCTTCGGGCGAATAGGTGAAGCAACCGAGGCGGTCGAATTCTGTTTCGTTAACAAAAATCGCAAGCTTCTCAAACGCTTCTTCGCTCTCATCAGGGAAGCCGACAATGAAGGTCGTGCGAATAACAATGTCGGGTATTCTCGCTCTGAGCTTTGCAATGAGATCTTTAACCTGCTGCTGAGTGCCTCTGCGGTTCATTCTCTTGAGAACTGCGTCGTCCGCGTGCTGAAGCGGCAGATCAATGTAGTGCAGTATCTTAGGCTCTTGAGCGATAACCTCAATCAGCTCGTCTGTGAATTCATCGGGGTAGCAGTAAAGCATTCTGATCCAATGAATTCCGTCGATTTTTGCAATCTCTTTCAAAAGCTCAGGCAAGCAGGTCTTGCCGTAAATATCCTTGCCGTAAAGGGTTGTGTCCTGTGCAACAACAATAACCTCTTTAACGCCTTTTTCGGCAAGCTGTTTTGCTTCGTCAACAATGCTTTCGATTGTTCTGCTGCGGTAGTTGCCTCTGATTGAGGGGATTGCGCAGTAGGTGCAGCGGTTGTTGCAGCCGTCTGCAATTTTGAGATAAGCATAATGCTCAGGTGTTGTAATTATACGCTGACCGTCAAGCGGCAATTCATTCTTCGGCGGAAAAACAGCAACAGTTTCGTCTTGAAGAACTCGCTTGCAAATTTCAACAATATCGCCGTTTGCACCGATGCCAACAACAGCATCAACCTCGGGCATCTCGTCAAGAATTTCCTGCTGATAGCGCTCTGCCAAGCAGCCAGTTACAACAATTTTGCCGATTACACCCTCAGCCTTGAGGTCTGCCATTTCAAGAATTGAATCGATGGCTTCCTGCTTAGCACTTTCGATGAAGCCGCAGGTGTTGATGATTACAATATCAACGCCGTCATAAGGGTCGGCAATCTCAAAACCGTTTTCGCTCAGCAAAGCAAGCAGACATTCGCCGTCGATTTGGTTTTTGGGGCAACCTAAAGAAACAAAGCCAATAGTGTTCATATCTCATCGTCCTCTGAAAATTCGTCAAAATCGTTCATACATCTTCTGATGTCGCCATAACTGTAGCCAAGGCGAAGCAATGCGTTGAAAACCTGCTTCCTGCCTTTTTCGTCTTTTAGCTTGCGGTTGAACTTACCTTCTAATAATAACCTAATTTTATCACATTCGTCAAGTGTTAATGCCGATAAAGCCGTTTCAATTTTATCTTTGTCAATTCCTCGGTGCATCAGCTCGGCGGTGATGCCTCTTTTGGATGAGCCTTTTCTCTCTGCCAATTCCCGTGCAAGGTTAACGGCATAGCGTTCATCATCAATGTAGCCGATTTCTTTAACCCTTCTGACTGCGTCCTCGGCGGCGATAGCACCGTCTTGGCGGCAAAGCTTTGTGAAAAGCTCCTTTTCGCTGTGGTCACGGCGTGATAAAATGTTGAGCGCACGGTTAAAACAACGGCGCTTTGCGATTCTATCGGCCAAAAGCTCATAGCTTTCTTCGTCGATTTCGTCGCCGCTTATATATCCGCATGAAAACCAGAAATCAGCATCAACGGTGAGCCTGTACTCACCGTCAATGCTGATGTGGATTTTATTTTGTTTACCTTTTTGTGCTGAAATAATCATAATCGGAATTTATCTTATTCATCGTCAACGGCTATGTCGAGGTTAGCCTTGATTTTTGCTTTTGGTGCAACTGGCGGAGCAACGGGTGCAGGCACGGCGGGGGAGGGGGCGGCAGCCTTGGTGCTGTCTTTTTTAGCCGCATTTGCCGTTGCTTCGGCAAGCCTTGCTCTGACCTGAGCCTCAAGGTCGGCAGATAATTCGGGGTTGGAGCGTATCATTTCTCTGATGTTATCTCTGCCCTGACCGAGGCGTTCGCCGTTATAAGAGAACCATGAGCCGCTCTTTTCAATAATGCCGTATTCAACAGCCATATCGAGAATTTCGCTCTCAATAGAGATTCCTCTGCCGAAGATGATGTCAAATTCTGCAACCTTGAAGGGCGGTGCAACCTTGTTCTTAACAATCTTTGCTTTTGCGTGGTTGCCGATGAATTCGCCACCAGGACCTTTGATTTGTTCGGATTTGCGTACATCAATTCGCATTGAAGCGTAGTATTTGAGTGCACGACCACCGGTTGTAACCTCAGGATTGCCGTACATTACGCCGACCTTTTCACGCAACTGGTTGATGAAAATAAGGATTGTGTTGGATTTTGAGATTGCGCCTGCCAATTTGCGCAAAGCCTGCGACATAAGCCTTGCGTGCAGACCGACGTGAGAATCGCCCATTTCGCCCTCAATTTCCGCTCTGGGAA
>CAYQRS010000018.1:0-15741 GCA_964419825.1 uncultured Eubacteriales bacterium | reverse complement strand
CTTTTATATGTATCATTATAATAATAAATAAAAGGTAGGCGGATTAAACTATGAATAATAAAACAATCAAAATTTTTGCGGTTATTCTGGCGTTGGCTTCTGTTTTCGGCGTGCTGACGGCTTGTTCGGGCGGCGATGACGACTCGTTGCTTTTCAAAAAGCGTGGCAAGCTTTACTACCGCCTCAGCGAGGGCGATATTGCCTATGAGCTTGTTACCGATGATGACGGCGTTACCGTTGTTGACGAAAAGGGCAACCTTATTTGGAAAATCACGGGCGCAGACGGCGGCGATGCAACTCAGGCTGTTTCGTTCCCCGCTCACCTCACTCAGGGCAAGGTCGTTTCCTGCCAAGAGTTTTCGATAACTATGCCCAAGGGCTGGACTGTTGAGGGCAACTTTGTTCTCCGTTTGGTCAACGAGGATGCCGAGGCTCAAATTGATTACAGCTTCTTTGAAAATTCGAGCGCAACACCCGACAACACAGCCGAGGCAAGAGCGCAAAGCTGGTATGAGCTTTTCAAGCCCGCAATCGACGAGGGCGAAGCAACATTTGAAAAAGAAGAAGCTCAGGTCGCAGGCAGAGATGCAATTAAGGTCACCGTTAAGACCACAAGCGATAACGGCAAAACTTACCTTGAAAGCTACTTTGTCGAAAACGGCAACGGCGTTCTTGTTTTCAACTGCACCTGCCCCGCAAAGAACGGCGGAAAATTTGATTTCAAAGCGGTTCTCGATTCCATTGAATACCGTATATAAACAATAAATTTATTTGAGGAGTTAAAAGATATGCTTTTTTCACAAGATATTGGTATTGACCTTGGCACAGCTAACACACTTGTTTTTGTAAAAGGCAAGGGCATTGTTATTCGAGAACCCAGCGTTGTTGCGGTTGATGTTCGCACTCAGCCGCCGAGAGTTGTTGCCGTCGGCGCAGAAGCAAAGGAAATGATCGGTCGTACTCCAGGCTCGATCACAGCAGTCCGTCCCCTTAAAGACGGCGTTATTGCCGATTTCGATGTTACGGCTGATATGCTCAAGGCTTTCATCAAGCGTGCAATCAGCGCTTCACCCTTCAGCCGTGCAAGAGTTATGATTTGTATTCCCTCAGGTGTTACTGAGGTTGAGCGCAGAGCCGTTCACGATGCGGCTCGCTCCGCAGGTGCAAAATATGTCAGCCTTATCGAAGAGCCTATGGCTGCTGCAATCGGTGCTGGCTTGCCCGTAAGCGAGGCAACAGGCAGCATGGTTGTTGACATCGGCGGCGGCACAGCAGAGGTTGCCGTGCTCTCACTCGGCGATATTGTTACCTCACGCTCGGCAAGAGTTGCAGGCGACGATTTCGATGACGCAATTATCGCTTACATCAAAAAGAAATATAACCTCCTCGTCGGTGAGCGCACAGCCGAGGATATCAAAATCCGCATAGGTTCGGCATACCCCTATGACGGCGAGGGCGCAATGAACGTCAAGGGTCGTAACCTTATGGACGGTCTGCCCAAGAACGTTGAGGTCACATCGGAGGAAATCCGTGAAGCTCTTTCCGACCCCGTTTCGCAAATCATTGACGCAATCCGTTCAACTCTTGAAAAGACTCCGCCTGAGCTTGCCGCCGATATTATCGACCACGGCATCACTCTCACGGGCGGCGGCGCTCTGCTCAGAGGTCTTGATGAGCTGATTGAAATTGAAACAAAAATGCCCGTTCATATTGCACAGAATCCGCTTGACTGCGTTGTTGACGGAACAGGCATCTGCCTTGAAAACGATGCACTCGGCACTCTGAGCGGCGAAAAGAAAAAGAAGAGGTAACATCAAATGCACAGCTTTTTTAAAAGCTCACGCTTTAAAGGCTTCCTCGGCGTTTTTGCCGTGCTTATTCTGGCAATCATAACAGCCGCCGCAACCGCAAGCAAGGCTTCGCCCGCAACCTCGGTTTTGGGCACGCTGTTTTCTCCTCTCCAAAGCGTTTCGACCACTATCTCAAACTCCGTGAAGGATTTTTCGGTCTATTTCCGCTCTGCCAAAAGCTATGCCGACCGTGTTACGGAGCTTGAAAAACAGCTTTGCGATGCGCAGGATCAGCTTGTCGGCTACGAAAAAGCCAAACAGCAAATTTCGCTTTACGAAGAATTCCTCGAACTGAAAAAAGAGAATGAGGATTTTAAATTCGCAAGTGCCTCTGTCATCGGCTCGGATTCCTCCGATGCCTTCGGTTCATTCACGCTTAACAAAGGCTCGGCAGACGGCGTTGCGGTCAATAACCCCGTAATTTACGGCAAATACCTTGTCGGCGTTGTTGTCAAGGTTTCGCCGACTTATTGCGTTGTCAGCACGATTTTAAATCCCGATGTCAATGTCAGCGCCTATGAGGTTCGCACAAGGGAATCGGGCTACGCCACAACAAGCGTCAAGCTCGCCCAAAAGGGCTTTTGCTCCTTGTCGGGTCTTGTTCGCTCAACCTCGATTGCACCGGGCGGAATTGTTTGCACATCGGGCATTGGCGGAATTTACCCTGCTGACCTCATCATCGGCATTGTTGACGAGGTTAAGGACGACACAACGAACATCTCCTCCTATGCGGTAATCAAGCCGCAGGTTGATTTCAAGGAGCTTCGTGATGTTTTCATAATCACCGATTTCAGAGGAATGGGAGTCGGCGACACTAACTAAAACAGAAGGGCAGTGAAAGAAAATGATACCGCAGGCTTGGAAAGAAAACAAACCGAAGATTATGCGGCGTATCGTTTTCTTTTTTCTTATCGTGATTGTTGCGGCAATCCAAAATGCAGATATTCTGCCGAGCGTTTTCGGAATGAAGCTGCTTCCGCTTTTGCCGCTCACGGTTGTGCTGAGTATGTTTGAGCGTGAAACCTACGGCTTGGTTTTCGGCTGCCTTGCAGGTGTCCTGTGGGATATAAATTCCGCAGGAGCAGACGGCTATTCCGCCCTGCTTTTCGCCTTGATCGGCTTCACCTGCGGTCTGCTGATGACCTATGTTATGATGAATAACCTCCTCACCGCATCCATACTCACATTTTTTTGGTGCAACGCCTATGCCGCACTGACTTGGCTCGTCAGAGTCGGCTTTCACGATGTTGCAGGCAAAGGTAGCCTGCTTTTGAGCTTCTATCTGCCGAGCGCTTGGCTGAATGTTCTGCTTATGCCGCTCGCTTATTACGCAGTGCGAAGCATTATGAAGATTTTTAAAGATATGGAAAACGATGAACTGATGTATTAAAGGCAGGTGATTACCGTTGAGAAGAAGCAAACTGAACTACAGAGCGATCACGGTAATTGCCGCCTTTTCGCTTTTTTTCACGATTCTTGTCGGCGTTATGTTCAAAATGCAGGTTTTGGACAGCGAAGAATACGCCGCCGCAGGCAAATCAATAACCGTTAAAACAATCAAGGTTGAAGGCTCAAGGGGCGAAATTCTTGACAGAAACGGCTCGCCGCTCGTCACGAACCGCCAAGGCAACTCCATTGTTTTCGATGCCGCAACCTTCCCAAGCACAAAGGAGCAGGACAAGCGCAACCAAATCATCAACGCACTTGTTTCGCTTTTTGAACAGCACAAGCTCAAATGGAACGATACCCTGCCAATCACGGTCAACAGCAGCGGTGCAGTCGCTTTCAAGGACGACAGGGAGAATGACATCAACAGCCTGCGTGAATATCTGGAGCTTAACAGCTACGCAACGGCGCAAAACTGTATGGATGCTTTGACCGAACGCTTCGATTTACAGCAGTACCCGATTGCTTCCGCAAGAAAAATCGCTTCCGTTTGCTATGAGCTTAAGCGCATCGGCTTCAACAGCAGCAATCCCTACACCTTTGCTGACGATGTGCCGATTGAAATTGTGGCAAGAATCAAGGAAAACAGCAATTTCTTCCTCGGCATTGATGTTGAAATCGTGCCCTACAGGGAATACAGCGACGGTGAGCTTCTGCCGCATATCCTCGGCAGAGTCGGTCTTATCAGCGCAGAAGAATACAAACAGAAAAAAGAAAACGGCGAAAGCTACGCCCTCAATGCAACAATCGGCAAGGATGGCATTGAGAGCGCAATGGAAAGCTACCTGCGTGGCTCAATCGGAATCAAAACAATCACCACAGATGCGCAGGGCAATGTTTCCACCGATTATGAGGTTGAGCCGACTCAAGGCAGTACGGTCATTCTGACGGTTGACAAAAACCTGCAAAGCGTTGCAAAGGATGCCCTTTCAAGCGGACTCAAGGCTCTGCGTGAGGATAGCCTTGTTGACCCCGCAGGCGCAATTATTATTGAAGATGTTAACACGGGCGATATTCTCGCAAGCTACTCCTACCCAAGCTACGATATTTCCACATTTTCGCAGAATTATGCCGAGCTGAGCAAGGCAAAAAACTCTCCGCTTTGGAACAGAGCGCTTCTGAGCACCTATTCACCCGGTTCGACCTTTAAGCCCTGCACGGCAATCACCGCCCTTGAGGAGGGGCTTATCACAAGGGAGACTCACTTCCGTTGCACAAGAAGCTACACTTATTTAGACCACACCTTCAAATGCTTGCAAACTCACGCAAGCACATCAATCAATGTTGTTTCCGCAATCAACGAAAGCTGCAACATTTTCTTCTACAATGTTGCACAGCTTACCAGCATAAACACTCTCAATGAATACGCAACGATTCTCGGACTCGGAGCAAAAACAGGCGTTGAGCTTCCCGAAGCAACAGGCACGCTTGACAGCCCCGAATACCGAGCCTCGCTCGGTCAGGAATGGCAGCCGGGCTTCACGCTCCAGAACGCAATCGGCAACGGCGGCAGTATGTTCACACCGATTCAGCTTGTTAACTATTGCGCAACGATTGCAAACGGCGGCACAAGATACAAGCCCCACTTTGTCAAGACTGTCAAAAGCTCCGATTACAACGAAACTTATATTGATAACACAGCAGAAATCATTTTGAAAACAGGCTTTTCTGCACAAACTCTCAGCACCGTGCGTGAGGGTATGGCGCTGGTTGGTTCAATCGGCTATTGCTCCCGTGCATTCAAAAATCTGCCCGTTAAGGCGGCGGCAAAAACAGGTACATCGCAGGTTGACCGTGTAATCAACGGCACAAAGATCCGCACGAACAACGGCTTCCTCATCACCTATGCACCTGCCGATAACCCACAAATCGCAATCTGCATCGCCGCAGAGGGCGCAGGCAGCGGTTCTTCGCTTGCCCCGATTGCCGCAGAGGTTTACGATTATTACTTTAACGAAATGGGCGTTTTGGATTCCCCAGAAGCGGAAAACGAACTGCTTTAAAAACAATATAATGAATAGGCGGTGAAGCCGTGTTCTCTCGAGTTAACAGCATCGGTTTGTTCGGTATGGATACTTATATGGTTGAGGTTGAGGCAGATATTTCAATGGGTCTGCCACGCTTCGATGTTGTCGGTCTGCCCGACACAGCCGTAAGCGAAGCCCGTGAAAGAGTACGCTCAGCAATCAAAAATTCAGGCATCCCGTTCCCTGCAACACGCATCACCGTCAACCTCGCTCCTGCGGATAAAAGGAAAGAGGGCGCAATGTACGATTTGCCGATTTTCATTGCGCTTTTGCTCGCAACAGGCTCGTTGCGCCTTGACCTGCGGGATTGTGCTTTTCTCGGCGAGCTTTCGCTCAACGGCGATGTTCGCAAGGTCAACGGTGTACTGCCAATGACAATTCAAGCGCAGAAAAGCGGAATTAAAAAGATTTTTGTTCCGTCGGATAATGCCGCCGAGGCTTGCGTTGTCCGTGGAATTGAGGTTTACCCAATCGCTTCCGCACGCCAACTGCTCGACCACCTCAACAGCCCCAATCTCTGCCCTGCCAAGCCGGAGGATTACACCGAGCAGGTCTTAGAGCCTGATGCGCCCGATTTTTCCGATGTTATGGGGCAGTATGATGCAAAATTCGCTCTGGAGGTTGCGGCGGCAGGCGGTCACAATGTTATTATGGTCGGCGCACCCGGTTCGGGCAAAAGTATGCTCGCCAAGCGCCTGCCCTCGATCTTGCCCGATATGAGCTTTGAGGAATCAATCGAAACAACAAAAATCCACTCCGTTGCAGGCACTCTTCCAAACGGCGTTTCGCTGATTCGTTCAAGACCGTTCCGTTCACCCCACCACACAACGACCACTGCAGGTCTTGCAGGCGGCGGAAAATCAATCCCTCGCCCGGGTGACATTTCACTTGCGCACAACGGCGTGCTTTTTCTTGATGAGCTTCCCGAATTTAGCAAGCAGGCTTTGGAAATTCTCCGTCAGCCGATTGAAGACGGCAAAATCAACCTCGCAAGAGCCGCAGGCACAGTCACATACGATTGCTCGGTTATGCTCGTTTGCGCAATGAACCCCTGTCCTTGCGGATATTACGGACATCCGACGAGGCTTTGCTCCTGCCCTCCGGGTGCGGCGGCAAGATACCTCAACCGTGTTTCGGGTCCGTTGCTTGACAGAATCGATATACATATTGAAGTTCCGCCCGTCAATTACGATGAGCTGTCTTCAAAAACAAAGGCGGAATCCTCGGCGGAAATCCGCAAAAGAGTTAACGCCGCAAGGGAAATTCAGCGGCAGAGGGGCATTACCTGCAACGCAAAGATGACTGCGGCGCAAACCAAAAAATTCTGCCCCACAACAGAGGGCGCAAACAAAATGCTTGAAGCCGCCTTCGACAGGCTCGGTCTTTCCGCAAGAGCTTACGACAAAATTCTGCGTGTCGCACGCACCGTTGCCGATTTGGATAAGAGCGAGGTCATCGACACAAGCCACATTGCAAAGGCAATCCAATTCCGCAGCTTGGACAGAAAGTTTTGGAACAAATAAAAAAAGCAGGTCGAGCCGACCTGCCGATTATGTTCAGTTCACAATTTCGCCCGTTTGAGCGTTCACGATTTTTTTAAACAAGGCAATATACTGCGTTGAGATATGCTTATCGATGTGCATACTGCCGAAGAACCAGCGGTCGAACTCAACCGCATTACACATTTCATCAAAATAAGCGTTAAGCCCCGTAATTCTTGCGGGATTTTCGCTTTTAAGCTTGAGGAAGCTCTTGATTTTTGCAGGTGGCTCATGCGTCACAACATAATCCACCCTACAGCCGCATTTTTCAAGGTTATCAGCACCCTCGGCAAGCTCATCGCTCGTCGGGAATTCACGCTTTGACCAAGCGCCGTTATCAAAGAGCATATCGATATCGGGGCTTTCACCGCCGCCCATTGCAAAAATTTTCAGCCCCTCAATCGTAAAGACCTGACCACGCATCAGGTGATAGAGGTTGCCGCAGATGTTGCGTGCCTTACCGCCGCAGAAAACGCCAACCTTGTATTCATCAAGCAAATCGAAATTTTCATGTGTGCCGTCAACAAAGCAGATATTGAACTTCTTTTTGCCGAGCGCCTTGAGCATTTTTTCTTCTCTTGCGCTTCCGTCCCAGACGAAGCCAAAATCTCCGCAAACGATCAGCGTGTCACCCTTGCGCAGCTTCAAAGAATCAAGACGGTCAAAATCGCCGTGGGTGTCACCCGTTATATATACCATAAATAATTCACCATCCGTAAAGTTGTAAGATATATAATACTACATTCAGTGAGGGTTTGTCTATGAAAAAAGCAATATTTTTTTTGGTAAGTGTGTGTTTGATTGTTTCATCGTTGTTCACGATGAACGCAAGTGCGCTTTATAATTCTTCCGTTGAGGGAGTCGAAACGGAGATTTACTATATCAAAAGCCTTGACACGGGCGCAGTCCTTTTTGAAAAGGATTCGACAAAGCAAACCTCACCTGCTTCATTGACGAAGCTTGTTACGGCTGTGCTTGCGGTTGAAAACTGCAAGGATTTGGAAACCGTCATCACCGTGCCCGAATACTGCATCCGTGCCCTTGACGGAACAGGCAGCTCGGTTGCAGGTCTGCTCCCGGGCGAACAGCTCACAATGCGTAACCTGCTCTACTGCCTTATGGTCTGCTCGGCAAACGATGCGGCAATGGTAATTGCCGATTATATCGGCGGCGGCTCAATCGAAGCCTTCGTCGGAATGATGAACAGCCTTGCGGCTCAGCTCGGCTGTAAAAACTCGCATTTTGCCAACCCACACGGTCTTGATGAGGAGGGACATTATTCCTGCGCCTACGATATTTCGGTTTTCGCAGAGCGTGCAATGGAAAGCCCCGTGCTGACCGAGATTTACAGCACGACAGAATACACTCTGCCTGCAACAAACAAAAACGATGAGCGTGTTATCCGTACGACCAACTTCATGCTCCTGAGAGGATATTCGGAATATTACATTCCCGAAGCAAAGGGCATCAAAACAGGCTCAACCGACCTTGCAGGCAAATGCGTTGTTACAACCGCAACCAAAAACGGATACAGCTACCTTGCTGTTATGATGAAAGCGCCCTATTACGATTACGATAACGACACTTATCCCGAAAACTTTGCTTTTATGGATGCAAAGAAAATGCTCAACTGGGCGTTTAACAACATCAAGCTCAAAGCCGTGACCGATCCGACGCAAATCATCACTGTTGTTGATGTGAAATATTCAAGCAGCACCGAGCACGTGCGCCTTGTTCCCGAAAAGGAATGTGTTGCGCTCGTACCCGTCGGCGTTGATGCGGGCAGTGTGCTGATTGAGCCTGTCAAGGAAACTCTGCCCGATTCGGTTGATGCTCCGCTGAAAAAAGGCGACCCCGTTTGCGATGCCGTTGTCAGCTACGCTGGCACAGAGATCGCCAGAATCAAGCTTGTTGCCGCCGAGGATGTCAGCCGCAACATTTTCTCCTTCGTTTTCGGCAAGCTCGGTGAGCTTTTCAGGACAACGGGCTTCAAGGTTTTCCTCGTCATCCTCGTTCTTGTGATTGCGTTCTTCATCGGCGCAAATGTCTATGTCAACCGCTACCGCAGGAGAAGGCGAGTCAGAGTTGTCAATTACCGTGACATAAACAGAAGATAAAAAACAAAAGTATGGATACTGCTCCGAGCTGTTCGGCGGTGCATCCATACTTTTTTATTTTATAGCGTTGATTATGCTTTTGATGCTGTTTTCAGCAAAAATCGAATTTGTTGCAGGGCGCAGGCTTTCAAGGCGGTGCGAATCGGAGGAAGAAAAAATTTTCACTCCGCTCGGTAAGCCGTGCTTCGCTTTCAGAGCGGCAACATCAGTGCCGAGCGTTACTTCCGCCGCACCAAAGCCCATTTCGGGCGTTATCATACCGAGGTTTGAAAGCACGCTGTAGCTGTTCCGCTCAATATGAGCAGGGTAGCAAGCTCCGCCGTAGCTCTCGATTAGCTTAGGCAAAGCGGAGATTGAAATTCCGCTTGCAACGGTGAGGAGCGTTTCCTCCTCGGCGAGCACCTTATCCGTTTCGTCAACAACAAGCTGTGTACCGAAAATTTCAGGTCTGTTTTTGATCGGCAAACTGCCGCTTGCAACAAAATCGGAAAATTCCTCTGCCGCCCTCAGCTCACCGAACAGGCAGATGATATGCACCTCCTCGCAGGTGCATAGCTCCATTCCCGGCAAAACGGTTATCCCTGCCGCTTCGCCTGCACGCATCGCCGCACCGCAGTTGCGGCAGGAGTTATGGTCGGTCAAGGCGATTGCATCCAAGCCCATTAGCGCCGCAAGGTTAACGAGATTATACGGTGTCATTTCCTCATCGGCGCAGGGTGAAAGGCAGGAATGAATATGGAAATCGTAAAACAGGCTCATATCATCTGTGCGATTTTTGCGCCAAGCTCAAAGGAATTTTTTTCACTGCGCAAAACGATCACCTTGTTCTGCTTTGCTCTTGCCAGCGCATCGTCATCAAAAGCAGCGTTTTCTGTCAACAAAATGCAGGCAACATCGGTGAGGACAGCAACGCCAACCGAGTTAACATTGCCCATCACCGTCAGCCAGCAATCGCCCTCATTCGCACGGGACATAACCCAACTGAGCAAATCGCCGCAATAGCCGCCGCTGACTTCCCTCTCTGCGGCAAATTCGCCGCCGCAAAGCACGGATAAGCCGAGTTCATCAATCAGATTTTTAACTGTCATTTTGCTTTTTCTCCTTTCGCTCCTCCGCTGACGCACGGAACGGCACGGGGATATATTCCGCCGATACCTCCTGACGGAAGCGGAACACACAGTCTTTTTCGCTTGCAAAGCCACGAACAACATCATCGGCGAGCGCAGCGCAAGAGGGTGCACCGCAAATTCCGCAATCCAAGCCGGGCAAGTCTTCGATGAGCTTCTCTTTTTCGCCCATACGCTTCATTGCCTCCTGCAAATTATCGGCAAGGCGCAAAACATCTGTTGCCTCAAGGCTCTTGTGCCAATACATATTCTGTGGCTTTTCAACTGCCTCGAAGCCGCTTTCGGGCAGGCTTTGACGCAGTTTTTTTATTCTCGCTTTTGCAACATAGGGATTTTCATAATTCAGCGAACCGCCGACACAGCCGCCTGTGCAGGCGTTCAGCTCAATGAAATCAATGTCGCCGAGCTTTTCATCCTCAACCTCGTTGAGAATTTTTATAACATTTTCAATTCCGTCGGCAGAAAGGCAGTTGCCGCTCGGCTGAGCCTCGACCTCACCGCCGCTGCTCGCCCAGCCAACACCCTTTAAGCCTGATTTTTTCAGCGGTTCAACCGCTTCGCTTTCTTTCATTGCCCTTAACAGCTTGGGATAAAGCTCTTTAATCGCAATCGCACCGTTAATTTGCGAACCGCCAAGACAAATCGGCTCTTTGATTGCGGTGAGCTTGGCAGGGCAGGGGGTGATGAAGAAAACGCCGATTGCTTCATCGGGCAGACCTGTCTTTTCTGCGGCGAGCCTTCTTGCTTGTGCGGCGGCAATCTCCATCGGTGAATTAAGGCTCACAACACGGTCGATAAGGTTCGGAAAGCTGATGCGTATAAGGCGAACCACGGCAGGACACGCCGAGGAAATCAAGGGGCGTGCTTCATTCTGCCGCTCCAGAATTTTGCGTGTTTCCTCGCTGACAAGCTCCGCACCTGCCGCAACCTCAAACACATCGTCAAAGCCGAGCCTTTTGAGCGCAGTCAGCACAATATCCACATCCTCCACATTGCCGAACTGACCGTAGAGGGCAGGCGCAGGCAGAGCGATGCTGTATTCATAGTCTTTGATTTTTTCGAGTAAATCATACTCCGCATATTTTGCGTGATAAGGGCAGACATTGATACATTCGCCGCAATCGATACAGCGCTCTTTAACAATGCGAGCCTTACCGCCACGCACACGGATTGCCCCAGTCGGGCAACGCTTAATGCAGTTGGTACAGCCTTTGCACTTATCTTTATCAAGGCGCACCGAGTGATAAAAATCAGCCATAGCAGCCTCCGTAAATCCGTTTAATCGTTCAGGATTTTAATCGTCATAACAGTTCCCTCGCCGAGGGCTGTTTTTATATCCATCTCATCGGAATATTTTTTAATATTGGGCAAGCCCATACCTGCGCCGAAGCCGAGCGAACGCACTCGGTCAGTTGCGGTTGAATAGCCCTCCTGCATCGCCAAATCAAGGTTTGCGATGCCAGGACCGCTATCAGTCAGCACAACGGTTACGGCTTCAGGCGTAATTTCAACATCAATTTCGCCACCGCCTGCGTGAATGACAAGGTTAATTTCCGCCTCGTAAACGGCAATCGCCGTGTTGCGAACGGCATCGGGAGCAAAGCCTATATCCTTGAGCGCCCTTTTGATTTTTGCGGAGGCTTCACCTGCACGGGCAAAATCGCTTCCGTCAACATCATAATGCAGTTTTACCGAATCGGACATTTTGCTCCTCCCCTTAAACCGTTTTCATAGAGTATTCCGCAGGAGGTGAACATCTCTCTTTCGGTTTTGAGCAGGGCAATGCCACTCTGCTCGGCAAGCTCGATCATACTCGCATCGGGGGATTTACCTCTGATGAAAACAATACATTTCATATCCATCATTTCCGCCGTGCGCACAGCCTGCGGATTGACCAAGCCCGTGAGCAAAACCCCCTGCTCCTTTACATAAGCAAGCACATCGCTCATCATATCACTGCCGCAAGCGGAAAAGACCTCACGGTCAAGAAATTCTTTGCCGTAAACAAGCTCCGCATCAAGCAGTTCAAGAATTTTTCCGATTTTCATAGGCGTTATGCGGCAGTGCGCCGCTTGCTCCTTTCTTTCAGCAGCAGGGCTTGCTGCTGAGCTGTTTTATCTTGCCGACAATGCTGAAAACCACGAATGCCACCGCATTAACGGCAACAACGCTTGCACCTGTCGGAGTATCGAAATGATAAGCGGCAATGAAGCCGAGGAAGAAGCTCGCCGCCGAAACGACAGCCGAGCTGATAACAACGCCCCTGAATGAGCGGAAAACTCTCATTGAGGTCAGCGAGGGGAATATCAGGAGCGAGGAAATCAAAATCGCACCCATCAGGCGCATACCGACAACGATTGTGACCGCCGTAAGTAAAGCGATTGCGGTGTTATAACGGCTCACCTTTGTTCCCGTTGCCTTGGCAAAGCTCTCATCAAAGGTTATGCTGAAAATTCCGTTATACATTATTGCATACATCACGATTACAACAACCGAAAGAACAACGCTTATCACAACATCGCTTTCATCGACCGCAACAATACTGCCGAACATATAACTGCCGACATCGATGTTGACATTGCCTGCCAGCTTGACCGTAAGCACGCCGACGGAAATTGCCGTGCCCGAAATCAGGGCGATTGCCGAATCGCCGTTGATGCGGCTCGAACGGCTGATTTTGAGCAGAAAATACGCCGCAACCACAACCACGGGGATTGCAAGGCGAAGCGGAGCGATTCCTGCGGCGGCGGCAACGCAAAGCGCACCGTAGCCAACGTGCGAAAGTCCATCGCCGATCATTGAAAAGCGTTTGAGCACAAGCACCGAACCGAGCAGGGCGGCGCAAACCGAAACAAGCACGCCGACAAGGAGCGGAACGGTTAAAAAGGAATAAGAAAATACCTCTGTTATATCTTTAAAAAAAGTCAATTCATTTCACCTTTACATTTCATAGGTTTCGGGGCAAACCTCTTTGATTTTTTCACGCAGCTTCACAAAATCCTCCAAAGCGGCAGGCTTGTTGTTCGGGTTGCGCAGCAGAGCCGCAGGGTGGAATGTGCCCATCATAAGCACACCGTTTTTCTCGAAAAATTCACCGTGCTGCTTGGTGACCTTAAAATCGGGGGAGATGAGCCTCAATGCAGAAACTCTGCCGAGGCAAACAATTATTTTCGGCTTGAGCAGCTTGACCTGCTCCCTGAGCCAGAAGATACATTCGTTTTGCTCCTCAGGCAACGGATCACGGTTTTGCGGCGGTCTGCATTTGACCATATTGGCTATGTAGATGTTTTTGTTTCTGTCCAAATCAACAGCCGCCAAATATTTATCAAGCAGTTGGCCGCCTCTGCCGACGAACGGCTCACCCTGCATATCCTCATTCGCACCGGGTCCTTCACCGATGAAAAGCACCTTTGCGTTTTCGTTGCCCTTACCGAAAACAAGCTTGTTGCGTGTTTCACCCAAGCCACAGCGGTTACAGCCGAAGCAATCTTTTTTCAGTTCTTCCCAATTTGTGTACATATTTTTACTCCAATCGTTCAACGGCAAAATCAATGCCGCTCATTCCCGTTATATTCGCTTCATCACAGCAGGTTATAAAGACCTGCCTGTTTTCAAAATGGCTCACAACATATTTTTGGCGGTTCGGGTCAAGCTCGCTGAAAACATCATCGAGCAAAACCACAGGCTCTTCGCCCGTTGCCGCCTTGATTATTTTGGCTTCCGCAAGCTTTAACGCCAGCGCCGCACTGCGCTGCTGCCCTTGTGAGCCGTAGAGCTTTGCACTGCTGCCGTTGAGATCGATTGCAAAATCCTCACGGTGTGCACCGATACCCGTTACACAGCGCTCCGCATCGCTCTCACGCTTTTCGTAAAGCGCCTTGAGCAGGCTTTCTTTGATTTGCGCTCTGTCGGTGGCTTTCTCCCTTGCGTATTCCTTATATTTGAGGTTGAGGCTTTCCTTGCCGCCCGAAATCTCATCATAAATTTCGCAGGCATATTTTTTCAGCATTTCAAGGTAGCTCATTCTTCCCTGAATTATCTTTGAGCCTTTTTCGGCAAGCTCGGCATCCCAAACATCGAGCATTGAAAGCAGGCTCGGCTTTTCCTTTGCCGCACGCAGGGTTGCGTTGCGCTGAGAAAGACAACGGTTATATTCAAGTATTGTTTTTGCGTAATTCGGCTTGAGCTGGCTTAAAGCAATATCCAAAAACTTTCGCCGCTCATCAGGTCCGTCCTTGACGATTGAAAGGTGAAGCGGAGTGAAAACAACGCAGGTAAATTCGCCCATCATCTTTCTGCCCGACGGAAGCTGTATTCCGTTGAGCGAAACATGACGCTTTTCGTCAATTTTGATTTCCGCCGTTTTGTTGCGGCTGCCCGAATAAAATTCCATTTCGAGCCTTGCCTGCGCTTCGCCGAATTTCACAACATCCTTATCTTTTATGCTGCGGAAGCTGCGGCAGCCCGTAAACATCCAAATGCTTTCGATAAGGTTGGTTTTGCCGAGTCCGTTTTCGCCGCAGATTATGTTTACACCGCCGTCGGGCAAATATTCCCGTGCGGCAAGGTTGCGATAATTTTCGGTTTTTAGGCTTAAAACTTTCATTTTCTTTCCTTAGTGAATAATTTTTTCTCCGTCAAAGAGGAACACGCTGTTTGACGAGCCTGTTTTTCCGCCACCGAGGACATACTGCGCAAAAGCCTTGCGCAAGGAGGTATCCTGCGGCCACTCCTCAGGCGGAAGCTCTGCCGCCGCACCGTAAAGCCGCCAAGCGTTGCTGAAGCCGTCATCGAGCTTTGCCTCAACGCTGACAAAATCGTTGATGAACCTTGCAAGGTTAGAGCTTTCAGGCAGGAAGCTCAAATACTGCGGATAAAGCAGCCACGAGCCGCAATGGCAGATTATGTAATCGCCGCCGAAAATATCCTTGTAAAAATCGAACGCACGCTTATATGACTCAAAGCGCACCTCATCGGTCAAACTCACACCCGATGACGGAATGTGGAAGTTGATGACCTTGTCGCCCTCGGTCAGCTTAACGCCGTTGGCAAAGGTGTAATTCGGCTTATCGTAGGTGATGACCTCATACTGAAACCTGCCGAGCGCAAAACGGGTGAGCCTGAAGAAGCCCCAAAACCAATGTCCGACAAAAGTGCCCCAAACACCCTTGCAGGCTTTACATTCGTTGAGCTTACAGCGGAAATCATCCATTCCGCTCCAAAAAATCTGCTCATCGATGCCCTTTGCCTTGTAAGCCTCGAACAAATCGCCGCATTGGGCGAAGATGAACGCAAAATGCAGGGTATAGTTATTCAGCCCATATTGCAGGGCAATCTCGTTGAGCGAAGCAATCAAGCCCTCGAACGGCTTTTCCGCAGGATTAAAATATTCTTTTGCCAGCGCATTGAGCCTTGCCGAAAGCACAGCATCGGAATCGATTGCCTCCCAAAGCTTTTCAAAGCATTCGATTGCCTCGGCAGGCAAATTGAGCTTTCTTAAAGCGTTTTTGTTAAAGGAATTGAGGTACATTTCTTTCTCACTTTCCACTTGCAGAAATAAGTTGAAAATTATGGTAAAATTAACTAAAATCTATTTGACTTTTGTTATATAATATTTTAATATAACTATATAC
>CAYQRS010000017.1:0-15882 GCA_964419825.1 uncultured Eubacteriales bacterium | reverse complement strand
TTTCCCTACAACAGAGGCAGTGGATTTGTTTCCGTCAACCTATGACATTAACGGCTTGTCCCAATCCATGTTGAGAGCGTGTGTTTGCTGACAAGGGAATAGGTGCTTTTAAAAGCCGAAAAAAATATTGAGGTGTTTTGATTGCGTACATACACTTGGGATGAATACTACGAAAAATTTTATGATTGGGCGGAAAGCACGCAGATACGCAATCTTTCCGCATTAACATCTCTCGGCTCTGCCGATGAGGTCGGCGAAATCATAATTGAGCTTCAGTCAAATGAGAGTGCCTCGAACCGCCTTTTGAAGAAAGCAGTTGAAGCGAAGCTGGAGTTTTCAACAGAGCATTTGATTGAATTTCTATATGCAAACGATAACGAAATTGTAATTTCGGCTGTTTGGAATTCCGCAAAGCGATTCACGGCAGAGGATATTGAAAATCTCTATGGCAATATTGACGATGAAATAATCACAAAGCTCTGCTCCGAGTACAAATTGCCTTTGCCGAGAGATTTGCGTGAAACAGGTGATTTTACCGACGATTTTACCGTTAAAGAAAATAAAAAGCACGGATTTTTCGCAACACTGTTCGCCGCCCTTGGTATGTCAAGCTCAACATCAAGCACTCAGCCCAAGCACAATGGCAAATGCAATGGCGACTGTGCTAATTGCCCGCCGCATTACGGCTATCGCTACGGCAGATGGTATTACGGACATTGCCACAGCCACGGCTGTGAATTCGGCGGCAATAACGGTAACGGTGGCATCGATTAAAATCAGCGCTTTATTCTTTAACTAATTATTAAAACAGCGAAAAAGCAATTTCGCAATAACAAATAATATAATACTTTTAAGCCAAATGAGGTGTGCCTGCTTTTCGGGTACACCTCATTTTTCGGTTATATGCTTTGTCAAAAAATGCTTATTCGGCATAGTATGCTTTGGGTTAGGGTGAGCGCAATTTTACAAGCTGAAGCGAACCGAACCGTATTTTTTGAAAAGGAGTAATGCTTAATGCGTATGAACGAATCGCAGCCCCGTCAGCAATGCGAAATGTGCCGTCGGCAAGAGATGCAGTTTCACAACAGAGCCAAGCAGCTGCCTGATGATTATTGCACGGCGATGGCTTATGTGCCAATGCAGAGCGACACAACCGTTTACGATGATATGAAAGCGCTTTGCCAAGGCACTTTGTTCCCTTGCTTAGATAAGCCTTTTAAAAGAGGGTGCAGACAATGAACAGAGCTGAACTGACAAAAAAGCTTGCCGCCGCAGATTTTGCACTGTGGGATTTGCATTTGTATCTGGATACTCATCCCGGTGATTTGGCGGCAGTCGGCACATATAACAAATATTATAAAAAATTTATGCTCCTGCGTGATGAATATGAGCAGACCTACGGCAAGCTCAGCACAGGCACCGCTCAAGGCGTTGAGTGGTTAAAAAATCCGTGGCCGTGGGAGAAATGTGGGTGTGATAACTGATGTTTGTTTATGAAAAAAGATTGCAGTATCCCGTGAAAATCGCAACCCCGAACGCAAAGCTCGCAAGCGTTATTATCTCGCAATTCGGCGGTCCTGACGGCGAATTGGGTGCGGCAATGCGCTATTTGAGCCAGCGCTTCACAATGCCTTGGGGCGAGCTTTCGGGTCTTTTGACCGATATCGGCACTGAAGAATTGGGTCATATAGAAATGGTTTGCACAATCGTTTATCAGCTTACACGCAATTTGTCGGTTGAGGAAATCAAGAAGCAGGGCTTTGACAAATATTTCGTTGACCACACAACGGGACTTTATCCTGTTGCGGCAAGCGGAACACCTTGGTCTGCATCAACGATGCAATCAACAGGCGATGTGCTTGCCGATATGTTCGAAAACCTTGCCGCCGAGCAAAAAGCACGCTTAACCTATGACAACATCCTGCGTCTTTCCGACGATCCCGATGTCAGCGACGCAATCAAATTCCTCCGTGCCCGTGAGATCATCCACTTCCAACGCTTCGGTGAGGGCTTGCGTTTTGCAACGGATAAGCTCAACAGCAAAAACTTTTATGCCTGCAACCCAGGCTTCGATAAAAATTGCGGCATAAGCTGCGATAACTAAAGCCAATCCTTTTCGGTGTATTCTTCATCGAAAAGGATTTTTCTTTAGCAGACAACAAAAAACCTCTGCGGTGACACGAAGCGGCTACCGCAGAGGTCGGCTATTCTGTTTTACTGCACAAATTGCTCAAAAAAACGGTCTGCAAACCATTTTTGAGTTGCGGAACGGTAATGAATCAAATCAGGGCAGAACACGCCTAAATCGGCGCTTTTTTCATTCCATTCAGGGAACTCAGCCAAATCGACAAGGCTGAAGCCCTTATGTAATTTGCATTGGCGCTCAAACTGCTCATTAATTACATCCAATGCGGAATCAGGCGCTTTGCAAACCTCACATTGGCGCTTTGAATAAATCTTATACAAATATGTCGGGCAATCGCAACCGATGAATGAAAGCATGGAGTTAAAGAAGCTGTCATAGCGTTCGGGTAATTGAGCACTTTCGGTCACACCGTTGGCAAGATCCTGCTCCGAGCCTAACCAATGCCATGCAATAACCTCGCTTTCAATTCCGCTGTTTTGAAGATTGCGGCGAACAAGCGGGAACACCTTTGCGGCAAGATGATAAAGCGAAATATCAACATTATCAAGTGAGCCTGCAACAAGATGTTCGGGCAAATCCGAGTTCCACATTCCGTTGATAATGCCTTGACCGCCAATCGACATTTGAACAATATAAAGGTCAGGCAGTTCAGCACCGCCATCGATTGCCGCCTGCCAGCGCAGAGCCAAATAATAGGCAAAGGAAGCGGTATGATCCTGCGTTTCGCCCAAATTTTTACCAGAAGTTGTAAAACCGCTCCATTTGACATCGGTTATATCAAACGATTGGTTTTCAGCACGGTCAAGCGCAAATACATTTTTAAGCGGTTCTGTAATGCGTTCGTTTTCCGCAAGGAGCTGTGCGTGAGCGTGGGCATTGCTTTGCCCCGTAACAAATACTATTGCGGCTTTTTTGTTTTTCATTTCTGTTCTCCTCCGTGAGATAAGATAAAGGAAATCACGGCTTTGTTATCGGTCAAGCCGTGAGGATGGTGATCACAATCGGGCTTGATATAAATCTCAATTTCAGCTTTCGCCTTGCGGTAAGCTTTTTCAAGATAAAGTCCGTTTTCGTGATAAGGCACGGTGCAATCCCTGCCGCCCGCAACCATAACAACAGGAATCCTGTTTTCAACCAACGCCGTGAGCTTATCCAGAGGCATATCTCTGTAACCGATAAGCTCCGAAACGGATTTCATACCGAGTGCATTGAGAATTTCGGGAATTCCATCACCGCCGTCAAGAGGCATTGCATCACCGAAGCCGCACGGACAGCTTAAATAATTAAGCACAGGGGCATCAAGATAAAGGCAGGCTATCTGCTCGGGGTGCTTTGCGGCAAGCTTAATTGCAATCAAGCCGCCACAGCTCATACCGACGGCAACCGCTTTTTCGGATAAGCCATATCGCTCTGCGGTGAATTTAATAAATTCGGCTTTACGCTCTATATCCGCTTCAACGCCCCAGCGGTTATCGTTTTCAATATAGCAAAGGCAATAGCCTAAGCTGAGCAAATCAAGCTCTGCCGCTTCGGGGAAAGCGTTCCAATATTCGGTTTTAATTGCCAAACGGCCGTTGCCGCTCCCCTCCTTAGGGAAAACGGTTACGGTCTTTTTGCCGTCAAAAACGCCATTCTCGCAAAGATAGCCATTCCATAAATTTTCCATATATTATTTCTCCGATTTAATTATTTTCGCTTTTTTCAAAGGGCGAAAGAGTGCGCTTGAGTATTCCGTTCATTTTGGAAATCGCAACGCCGTAATTCGTCACGCCGATGTTGTTTGCGGCGCAAAAAGCCATTCTGCTTTGCATCTGCCGCTCATTGAGCATACAGCCGCCGCAATGAATAACCAACGCAAATTCAGACAAATCATCGGGGAATTCATTGCCGCTGCAAAAGGCAAATTCTATTTTCTTCTTTGTATATTCGCTTACCCATCTCGGCATTTTCACCGTGCCAATATCCTCGCATTGGCGATGATGCGTGCAACCCTCGGCAATCAAAACCTTGTCGTTATCCTCAAGCTCATCAAGCTTGTTTGCGCCGAGCACAGCCTGCTCAAGGTTGCCCTTGTAGCGCATAAACAGCATTGAAAACGAGGTCAGCGGAATACTCTGCGGAACGATTTTTGCAACCTTGCCGAACACCTGCGAATCAGTTATCACCAACGCAGGCGGATTTTTCAGGGCGGCAAGCGTTTGTTCAAGCTCGCTGTCACGGCAAACCGCAGCAATCGCACCCGATTCGATAATTTCACGTATCGTTTGCTGTTGCGGCAAAATCAGCCTGCCCTTTGGCGCAGAAGCATCAATCGGCACAACAAGCACAACCGTATCACCCGATTTTATTAAATCGGAAACAAGCACCTTCTCGCTTTTTTGGCTTTGAGCGGCAACGGCAATTTTCTCCTTCAGCTCGTTAATGCCGACATTATCCTTTGCGCTGATATACACTTCATTCGCTTTCGCCTGCGGAATTTCATCGAACAAATCGCTTTTGTTGTAAGCGATTATATACGCCGTATTTTTCTGCTCAAACGAAGCTATGAGCTTTTTATCAAAATCGCTCAGGGGCTTTGTGCAATCAGCAACAAGCACGGCAACATTGCATATATCGAGCATTTCCGTGGCTTTTTTGACACGCATCCTGCCCAACTCGCCCTCATCATCAACACCGGGGGTATCGATAATCACAACCGCACCGAGCGGCAAAAGCTCCATTGCTTTTTTAACAGGATCCGTTGTTGTACCCAAAACATCGGATACAAGAGCAAGCTCCTGACCCGTGACGGCGTTAACAACGCTCGATTTGCCTGCATTGCGCAAGCCGAAAAAGCCGATATGCACCCTTTCGGCTGACGGAGTTGAATTAAGCGACATTTTATCTACCTCTTAAAATCTGAAATCTCTTCTGTTGGAATTTTTTATATCCGCAATATTACTGCGTGCAATGTTGTAAACCTTTTCTTTCGGAATCTTCTTAAGTTCTTCTTCAATCATCTTGAAGCCGATTTCCTTTGTTTCTTCGCTTGCGTAGTCAACAAGATATTCGGTGAGAGTCATAAGAGCGTTCGGATGACAGCAGTTGAGGATTTGACCGTTTTTGCAAAGGCTCATAAATCTGTCGCCCGTTCTGCCCTCACGGTAGCAAGCGGTGCAGAATGACGGAATATGTCCGTTTTCCATAAGCCACCTTACGACCTCATCGAGTGTGCGCTGGTCGGAAACATCGAACTGCTCCGAATCGTGAGGACGCTCCTTTTCGGTATAACCGCCGACCGAGGTACGGGAAGCACCGCTGATTTGCGAAATACCGAGGTTGAGCGCTTTTTCACGCACAGCCTGCGATTCTCTTGTTGAAATAATCATACCCGTGTAAGGCACGGCAAGACGGATACAAGCGATGATTTTTTCAAACATTTCATCGGGAATAGAATTATCGAAAACATCGGGATCAATGTCATCGGCGTGCTTGACTCTCGGCACGCTGATTGTGTGAGGACCGACACCGTGAACTGCCTCAAGATGCTCGGCGTGCATAAGCAAGCCTGCAAACTCATATTTGTAAAGCTCCAGGCCGAACAAAACACCAAGACCGACATCATCGATTCCGCCCTCCATTGCTCTGTCCATAGCCTCGGTGTGATAATCATAGTCGTGCTTTGGTCCTGTGGGGTGAAGCTGGAGATAGCTTTCCTTGTGATAGGTTTCTTGGAAAAGAATATAAGTGCCGATACCTGCATCCTTAAGCTTGCGGTAATTTTCAACAGTTGTTGCGGCAATGTTAACATTAACACGGCGAATAGCTCCGTTTTTGTGCTGAACCGAATAAATTGTTTTGATACATTCGAGTATGTATTCGATTGGATTATTGACAGGATCTTCGCCCGCTTCAATCGCAAGGCGCTTGTGACCCATATCCTGCAAGGCGATAACCTCCGCCTTAACCTCCTCCTGAGTCAGCTTTTTGCGTGCGATATGCTTGTTTTTGAGGTGATAAGGGCAATAAAGGCAGCCGTTGACGCAGTAATTTGAAAGATAGAGCGGCGCAAACATAACAATTCTGTTGCCGTAAAAAGCGAGCTTGATTTCTTCGGCAATTTTGCAGATTTCCTCGTTCTTTTCGGGAATTTCGCAGGCGAGCAAGACGCTTGCCTCACGGTGAGTCAAGCCTGCACAGACCGTGCCGTTTTCAGTCTTGCGGGGGCGAGCTTTTTGCAAAATCGAATCGATAAGCTCAGCATTGTTCTTGTTTTGCTGAGCGTATTCAAGCGTTGCCAAAATTTCCTCATGGTTAATAAATTCTTCCGCTTTAAGCGATTTTGGGTTATACTGTGCCATTTTTAATGTCTCCTCTGTTTGTAACAATTTCATATCCTATATTCTGCATCTTTTGCTTTAACAAATCAAGGCTTGTTGCAGCCTCCGCACCGCTGTGGATTTTGCCGTTATACAGCTCATATTTTTCCTTTGCGAAATCCGGTGAAAGGTTCGGCATAACAACATTAGCGCCGCTCAAGATACCCATTTCTCTGCCGTTCTGGCAGATTGTGCCAAGGGCAGTTGTTGAGGGCAAGAGGATGTTCGGCTTAATCAGCCTGATAATCGATAAAAGGTAACAGGTCAGCTCCGCACTCCCCTGCTCATATTCGGCAAAGGGGGTCGCACTGTGCGGCACAAAAGGACCGATTCCGCACATATCGGGCTGGAACTGCTCAATGAATTTCAAATCCTTCGCTATTGCTTCGGCGCTTTGCATCGGTGAACCGACCATAAAGCCGCAACCGACCTGATAACCGATTTTTTTCAGCTCGCTCAGGCAAGCCATTCTGTTGCTGTAGCTCATTTCCTTTGGATGCAGGAAGGAATAATGCGCTTCGTCAGCAGTTTCGTGACGGAGCAGATAACGATCAGCGCCTGCATCAAAAAGCCTGCGATAGCTTTCGGCACTGCGTTCGCCGAGCGAAAGCGTAACAGCACAATCGGGGTGGCGGCTTTTTATCGAAGCAATTAAGCCGCACAAAAAATCATCGGTAAAAGCGGCATCCTCACCGCCCTGCAAAACGAAGGTGCGAAAGCCCAAGCCATAGCCCTGCTCACAGCAAGCAAGTATTTGCTCGTCATTCATACGGTATCTGCGGCAGGAAGCGTTACTGCGGCGAATACCGCAATAAAGGCAATCGTTCCTGCAATAATTGCCAACCTCAATCAGCCCACGGATGAAAACGGTGTTGCCGTAAATACGGTGGCGTGCTTCATCCGCTTTTTCACGCAAAATTCGGGCGTTTTCGGGGCTGTTGGAGGAAACGAGCCTCTTGTATTCATCAAGCGTTAAGCTGCGGCTACGCTCAAGCTTTTCAATCAATTCAATCATTGGCTAAATTCGAATAAGCTGTTTTAACGCTTATTCCCTCCAGCTTGCCGATTTTGCCAGAAAGGGCGGCAATAACATTCTGCGGCGCATCAAGAGCAATGCTGACAATGCTTATGCCACGCTCCTTATATGGTATGCCCATTCTGCCGATAATCACATCGGCATATTCGTGCAAAAGCTGATTGAGCTGTTCCACGCTGTTTTTGTTTTCGACGATAATGCCCATCACGGCAACACGGTTTTCCATAATTCACCTCAAAAAAATAGCCGCACCCGAAAGGATGCGGCAACAAACACATAAGCACAAAAGAGAAAGCTTTTGTGAGCAAAGCAATATTCGCAACCTTTCAGTCAGAAAAAATCTTTGTGTCAGGATTATGCATTTATTTTATTATATTCAGCTTTATATGTCAAGCGGTTATATAACCGCTTGACATATAAAGCTGAATATAATAAAATAAATGCATAATCCTGACACAAAGATTTTTTCTGACTGAAAGGTTGCGAATATTGCTTTGCTCACAAAAGCTTTCTCTTTTGTGCTTATGTGTTTGTTGCCGCATCCTTTCGGGTGCGGCTATTTTTTTGAGGTGAATTATGGAAAACCGTGTTGCCGTGATGGGCATTATCGTCGAAAACAAAAACAGCGTGGAACAGCTCAATCAGCTTTTGCACGAATATGCCGATGTGATTATCGGCAGAATGGGCATACCATATAAGGAGCGTGGCATAAGCATTGTCAGCATTGCTCTTGATGCGCCGCAGAATGTTATTGCCGCCCTTTCTGGCAAAATCGGCAAGCTGGAGGGAATAAGCGTTAAAACAGCTTATTCGAATTTAGCCAATGATTGAATTGATTGAAAAGCTTGAGCGTAGCCGCAGCTTAACGCTTGATGAATACAAGAGGCTCGTTTCCTCCAACAGCCCCGAAAACGCCCGAATTTTGCGTGAAAAAGCGGATGAAGCACGCCACCGTATTTACGGCAACACCGTTTTCATCCGTGGGCTGATTGAGGTTGGCAATTATTGCAGGAACGATTGCCTTTATTGCGGTATTCGCCGCAGTAACGCTTCCTGCCGCAGATACCGTATGAATGACGAGCAAATACTTGCTTGCTGTGAGCAGGGCTATGGCTTGGGCTTTCGCACCTTCGTTTTGCAGGGCGGTGAGGATGCCGCTTTTACCGATGATTTTTTGTGCGGCTTAATTGCTTCGATAAAAAGCCGCCACCCCGATTGTGCTGTTACGCTTTCGCTCGGCGAACGCAGTGCCGAAAGCTATCGCAGGCTTTTTGATGCAGGCGCTGATCGTTATCTGCTCCGTCACGAAACTGCTGACGAAGCGCATTATTCCTTCCTGCATCCAAAGGAAATGAGCTACAGCAACAGAATGGCTTGCCTGAGCGAGCTGAAAAAAATCGGTTATCAGGTCGGTTGCGGCTTTATGGTCGGTTCACCGATGCAAAGCGCCGAAGCAATAGCGAAGGATTTGAAATTCATTGAGCAGTTCCAGCCCGATATGTGCGGAATCGGTCCTTTTGTGCCGCACAGTGCGACCCCCTTTGCCGAATATGAGCAGGGGAGTGCGGAGCTGACCTGTTACCTTTTATCGATTATCAGGCTGATTAAGCCGAACATCCTCTTGCCCTCAACAACTGCCCTTGGCACAATCTGCCAGAACGGCAGAGAAATGGGTATCTTGAGCGGCGCTAATGTTGTTATGCCGAACCTTTCACCGGATTTCGCAAAGGAAAAATATGAGCTGTATAACGGCAAAATCCACAGCGGTGCGGAGGCTGCAACAAGCCTTGATTTGTTAAAGCAAAAGATGCAGAATATAGGATATGAAATTGTTACAAACAGAGGAGACATTAAAAATGGCACAGTATAACCCAAAATCGCTTAAAGCGGAAGAATTTATTAACCATGAGGAAATTTTGGCAACGCTTGAATACGCTCAGCAAAACAAGAACAATGCTGAGCTTATCGATTCGATTTTGCAAAAAGCTCGCCCCCGCAAGACTGAAAACGGCACGGTCTGTGCAGGCTTGACTCACCGTGAGGCAAGCGTCTTGCTCGCCTGCGAAATTCCCGAAAAGAACGAGGAAATCTGCAAAATTGCCGAAGAAATCAAGCTCGCTTTTTACGGCAACAGAATTGTTATGTTTGCGCCGCTCTATCTTTCAAATTACTGCGTCAACGGCTGCCTTTATTGCCCTTATCACCTCAAAAACAAGCATATCGCACGCAAAAAGCTGACTCAGGAGGAGGTTAAGGCGGAGGTTATCGCCTTGCAGGATATGGGTCACAAGCGCCTTGCGATTGAAGCGGGCGAAGATCCTGTCAATAATCCAATCGAATACATACTCGAATGTATCAAAACAATTTATTCGGTTCAGCACAAAAACGGAGCTATTCGCCGTGTTAATGTTAACATTGCCGCAACAACTGTTGAAAATTACCGCAAGCTTAAGGATGCAGGTATCGGCACTTATATTCTTTTCCAAGAAACCTATCACAAGGAAAGCTATCTCCAGCTTCACCCCACAGGACCAAAGCACGACTATGATTATCACACCGAGGCTATGGACAGAGCAATGGAGGGCGGAATCGATGATGTCGGTCTTGGTGTTTTGTTCGGCCTGGAGCTTTACAAATATGAGTTTGCAGGCTTGCTTATGCACGCCGAGCATCTTGAGGCAGTTCACGGTGTCGGTCCTCACACAATCAGCGTGCCGAGAGTCAAGCACGCCGATGACATTGATCCCGATGTTTTCGATAATTCTATTCCCGATGAAATGTTTGAAAAAATCATCGCTTGTATCCGTCTTGCCGTGCCTTACACGGGTATGATTATTTCAACAAGAGAATCGCAGGCTGTGCGTGAAAAAGCGCTCAACCTCGGTATTTCGCAAATCAGCGGTGCTTCCCGTACCTCGGTCGGCGGTTATACCGAAAAGGAGCGTCCTCACGATTCGGAGCAGTTCGATGTTTCCGACCAGCGCACACTCGATGAGGTCGTAAGGTGGCTTATGGAAAACGGACATATTCCGTCATTCTGCACCGCTTGCTACCGTGAGGGCAGAACGGGCGACAGATTTATGAGCCTTTGCAAAAACGGTCAAATCCTCAACTGCTGTCATCCGAACGCTCTTATGACTCTCACCGAATATCTTGTTGACTACGCAAGCGAAGAAACAAAGGAAATCGGCTTCAAGATGATTGAAGAAGAACTTAAGAAGATTCCGAAAGAAAAGGTTTACAACATTGCACGCAGTAATATTGCGGATATAAAAAATTCCAACAGAAGAGATTTCAGATTTTAAGAGGTAGATAAAATGTCGCTTAATTCAACTCCGTCAGCCGAAAGGGTGCATATCGGCTTTTTCGGCTTGCGCAATGCAGGCAAATCGAGCGTTGTTAACGCCGTCACGGGTCAGGAGCTTGCTCTTGTATCCGATGTTTTGGGTACAACAACGGATCCTGTTAAAAAAGCAATGGAGCTTTTGCCGCTCGGTGCGGTTGTGATTATCGATACCCCCGGTGTTGATGATGAGGGCGAGTTGGGCAGGATGCGTGTCAAAAAAGCCACGGAAATGCTCGATATATGCAATGTTGCCGTGCTTGTTGCTGATTGCACAAAGCCCCTGAGCGATTTTGATAAAAAGCTCATAGCTTCGTTTGAGCAGAAAAATACGGCGTATATAATCGCTTACAACAAAAGCGATTTGTTCGATGAAATTCCGCAGGCGAAAGCGAATGAAGTGTATATCAGCGCAAAGGATAATGTCGGCATTAACGAGCTGAAGGAGAAAATTGCCGTTGCCGCTCAAAGCCAAAAAAGCGAGAAGGTGCTTGTTTCCGATTTAATAAAATCGGGTGATACGGTTGTGCTTGTTGTGCCGATTGATGCTTCTGCGCCAAAGGGCAGGCTGATTTTGCCGCAACAGCAAACGATACGTGAAATTATCGAATCGGGTGCGATTGCTGCGGTTTGCCGTGACAGCGAGCTTGAACAAACGCTTGCCGCCCTGAAAAATCCGCCTGCGTTGGTGATAACTGATTCGCAGGTGTTCGGCAAGGTTGCAAAAATCGTTCCGCAGAGTATTCCGCTGACCTCGTTTTCAATGCTGTTTATGCGCTACAAGGGCAACCTTGAGCAGGCTGTGCTCGGCGCAAACAAGCTTGATGAGCTTGAGGATAACGACAAGGTTTTGATTGCCGAGGGTTGCACGCATCATCGCCAATGCGAGGATATTGGCACGGTGAAAATGCCGAGATGGGTAAGCGAATATACAAAGAAGAAAATAGAATTTGCCTTTTGCAGCGGCAATGAATTCCCCGATGATTTGTCTGAATTTGCGTTGGTTATTCATTGCGGCGGCTGTATGCTCAATGAGCGGCAGATGCAAAGCAGAATGGCTTTTTGCGCCGCAAACAACATCGGCGTGACGAATTACGGCGTTGCGATTTCCAAAATGAACGGAATACTCAAGCGCACTCTTTCGCCCTTTGAAAAAAGCGAAAATAATTAAATCGGAGAAATAATATATGGAAAATTTATGGAATGGCTATCTTTGCGAGAATGGCGTTTTTGACGGCAAAAAGACCGTAACCGTTTTCCCTAAGGAGGGGAGCGGCAACGGCCGTTTGGCAATTAAAACCGAATATTGGAACGCTTTCCCCGAAGCGGCAGAGCTTGATTTGCTCAGCTTAGGCTATTGCCTTTGCTATATTGAAAACGATAACCGCTGGGGCGTTGAAGCGGATATAGAGCGTAAAGCCGAATTTATTAAATTCACCGCAGAGCGATATGGCTTATCCGAAAAAGCGGTTGCCGTCGGTATGAGCTGTGGCGGCTTGATTGCAATTAAGCTTGCCGCAAAGCACCCCGAGCAGATAGCCTGCCTTTATCTTGATGCCCCTGTGCTTAATTATTTAAGCTGTCCGTGCGGCTTCGGTGATGCAATGCCTCTTGACGGCGGTGATGGAATTCCCGAAATTCTCAATGCACTCGGTATGAAATCCGTTTCGGAGCTTATCGGTTACAGAGATATGCCTCTGGATAAGCTCACGGCGTTGGTTGAAAACAGGATTCCTGTTGTTATGGTTGCGGGCGGCAGGGATTGCACCGTGCCTTATCACGAAAACGGACTTTATCTTGAAAAAGCTTACCGCAAGGCGAAAGCTGAAATTGAGATTTATATCAAGCCCGATTGTGATCACCATCCTCACGGCTTGACCGATAACAAAGCCGTGATTTCCTTTATCTTATCTCACGGAGGAGAACAGAAATGAAAAACAAAAAAGCCGCAATAGTATTTGTTACGGGGCAAAGCAATGCCCACGCTCACGCACAGCTCCTTGCGGAAAACGAACGCATTACAGAACCGCTTAAAAATGTATTTGCGCTTGACCGTGCTGAAAACCAATCGTTTGATATAACCGATGTCAAATGGAGCGGTTTTACAACTTCTGGTAAAAATTTGGGCGAAACGCAGGATCATACCGCTTCCTTTGCCTATTATTTGGCTCTGCGCTGGCAGGCGGCAATCGATGGCGGTGCTGAACTGCCTGACCTTTATATTGTTCAAATGTCGATTGGCGGTCAAGGCATTATCAACGGAATGTGGAACTCGGATTTGCCCGAACATCTTGTTGCAGGCTCACTTGATAATGTTGATATTTCGCTTTATCATCTTGCCGCAAAGGTGTTCCCGCTTGTTCGCCGCAATCTTCAAAACAGCGGAATTGAAAGCGAGGTTATTGCATGGCATTGGTTAGGCTCGGAGCAGGATCTTGCCAACGGTGTGACCGAAAGTGCTCAATTACCCGAACGCTATGACAGCTTCTTTAACTCCATGCTTTCATTCATCGGTTGCGATTGCCCGACATATTTGTATAAGATTTATTCAAAGCGCCAATGTGAGGTTTGCAAAGCGCCTGATTCCGCATTGGATGTAATTAATGAGCAGTTTGAGCGCCAATGCAAATTACATAAGGGCTTCAGCCTTGTCGATTTGGCTGAGTTCCCTGAATGGAATGAAAAAAGCGCCGATTTAGGCGTGTTCTGCCCTGATTTGATTCATTACCGTTCCGCAACTCAAAAATGGTTTGCAGACCGTTTTTTTGAGCAATTTGTGCAGTAAAACAGAATAGCCGACCTCTGCGGTAGCCGCTTCGTGTCACCGCAGAGGTTTTTTGTTGTCTGCTAAAGAAAAATCCTTTTCGATGAAGAATACACCGAAAAGGATTGGCTTTAGTTATCGCAGCTTATGCCGCAATTTTTATCGAAGCCTGGGTTGCAGGCATAAAAGTTTTTGCTGTTGAGCTTATCCGTTGCAAAACGCAAGCCCTCACCGAAGCGTTGGAAGTGGATGATCTCACGGGCACGGAGGAATTTGATTGCGTCGCTGACATCGGGATCGTCGGAAAGACGCAGGATGTTGTCATAGGTTAAGCGTGCTTTTTGCTCGGCGGCAAGGTTTTCGAACATATCGGCAAGCACATCGCCTGTTGATTGCATCGTTGATGCAGACCAAGGTGTTCCGCTTGCCGCAACAGGATAAAGTCCCGTTGTGTGGTCAACGAAATATTTGTCAAAGCCCTGCTTCTTGATTTCCTCAACCGACAAATTGCGTGTAAGCTGATAAACGATTGTGCAAACCATTTCTATATGACCCAATTCTTCAGTGCCGATATCGGTCAAAAGACCCGAAAGCTCGCCCCAAGGCATTGTGAAGCGCTGGCTCAAATAGCGCATTGCCGCACCCAATTCGCCGTCAGGACCGCCGAATTGCGAGATAATAACGCTTGCGAGCTTTGCGTTCGGGGTTGCGATTTTCACGGGATACTGCAATCTTTTTTCATAAACAAACATCAGTTATCACACCCACATTTCTCCCACGGCCACGGATTTTTTAACCACTCAACGCCTTGAGCGGTGCCTGTGCTGAGCTTGCCGTAGGTCTGCTCATATTCATCACGCAGGAGCATAAATTTTTTATAATATTTGTTATATGTGCCGACTGCCGCCAAATCACCGGGATGAGTATCCAGATACAAATGCAAATCCCACAGTGCAAAATCTGCGGCGGCAAGCTTTTTTGTCAGTTCAGCTCTGTTCATTGTCTGCACCCTCTTTTAAAAGGCTTATCTAAGCAAGGGAACAAAGTGCCTTGGCAAAGCGCTTTCATATCATCGTAAACGGTTGTGTCGCTCTGCATTGGCACATAAGCCATCGCCGTGCAATAATCATCAGGCAGCTGCTTGGCTCTGTTGTGAAACTGCATCTCTTGCCGACGGCACATTTCGCATTGCTGACGGGGCTGCGATTCGTTCATACGCATTAAGCATTACTCCTTTTCAAAAAATACGGTTCGGTTCGCTTCAGCTTGTAAAATTGCGCTCACCCTAACCCAAAGCATACTATGCCGAATAAGCATTTTTTGACAAAGCATATAACCGAAAAATGAGGTGTACCCGAAAAGCAGGCACACCTCATTTGGCTTAAAAGTATTATATTATTTGTTATTGCGAAATTGCTTTTTCGCTGTTTTAATAATTAGTTAAAGAATAAAGCGCTGATTTTAATCGATGCCACCGTTACCGTTATTGCCGCCGAATTCACAGCCGTGGCTGTGGCAATGTCCGTAATACCATCTGCCGTAGCGATAGCCGTAATGCGGCGGGCAATTAGCACAGTCGCCATTGCATTTGCCATTGTGCTTGGGCTGAGTGCTTGATGTTGAGCTTGACATACCAAGGGCGGCGAACAGTGTTGCGAAAAATCCGTGCTTTTTATTTTCTTTAACGGTAAAATCGTCGGTAAAATCACCTGTTTCACGCAAATCTCTCGGCAAAGGCAATTTGTACTCGGAGCAGAGCTTTGTGATTATTTCATCGTCAATATTGCCATAGAGATTTTCAATATCCTCTGCCGTGAATCGCTTTGCGGAATTCCAAACAGCCGAAATTACAATTTCGTTATCGTTTGCATATAGAAATTCAATCAAATGCTCTGTTGAAAACTCCAGCTTCGCTTCAACTGCTTTCTTCAAAAGGCGGTTCGAGGCACTCTCATTTGACTGAAGCTCAATTATGATTTCGCCGACCTCATCGGCAGAGCCGAGAGATGTTAATGCGGAAAGATTGCGTATCTGCGTGCTTTCCGCCCAATCATAAAATTTTTCGTAGTATTCATCCCAAGTGTATGTACGCAATCAAAACACCTCAATATTTTTTTCGGCTTTTAAAAGCACCTATTCCCTTGTCAGCAAACACACGCTCTCAACATGGATTGGGACAAGCCGTTAATGTCATAGGTTGACGGAAACAAATCCACTGCCTCTGTTGTAGGGAAA
>CAYQRS010000016.1:7552-16212 GCA_964419825.1 uncultured Eubacteriales bacterium | reverse complement strand
CTATTATTGAGGTGTAATAAAATGAGTGAATTTGAGGCAATGAAAGCAAGGGCTGAGGAGCTTACCGAACAGCTCAACTACCACAGCAACCGCTACTATAACGAGGATTCGCCTGAGATAACCGACTATGAATACGATATGCTTATGCGTGAATTAAAAACCATTGAGGCTCGCTTCCCTGAGCTTATAACGGAAAATTCGCCCACACAGCGAGTCGGCGGCTCGGCAGGCAGTATTTTTGCCCCCGTAACGCACGCTGTTCGTATGGAAAGCCTGCTTGACGCTTTCAGCGAAGATGAGCTTTATGCCTTTAACAGCCGTGTTAATCAAGCGGTTAGCAATGCGGCTTTTGTTGTCGAGCCTAAAATCGACGGTCTTTCGGTTTCACTCGAATATATTAACGGCTCCTTTGTTCGTGGCTCAACCAGAGGTGACGGTGACACAGGTGAGGATGTTACGCATAACCTTCTGACCATTGCTTCAATCCCGATGCAGCTCAGCGAAAAGCTGCCGCTTTTAGAGGTTCGCGGCGAGGTTTATATGCCGCACAGCAGCTTCAACGCTCTTGTGGCAAAGCAAGACGAAGCCGGTGAAAAGCCCTTCAAAAACCCACGCAATGCCGCTGCAGGCTCACTCCGCCAAAAGGATTCGGCAATCACGGCAACACGCAAGTTGGATATTTTCGTTTTCAACATTCAGCGCATCGAGGGCAAGGAAATCACCTCGCACAAGCAATCGCTCGATTACCTCAAACAGCTCGGCTTCAATGTTGTGCCGAATTATGAAAGGTTTGACAGCTTCGATAACGCAATCGAAAAGGTCAGGGAAATCGGCGAAAAGCGTGACAGCCTTTCCTTTGATATTGACGGAGCTGTTATCAAGGTTGATGATTACGCTCAACGGCAGGCAATGGGAAGCACGGCAAAATTCCCACGCTGGGCAGTAGCTTTCAAATATCCGCCCGAAGAAAAGGAAACTGTTTTGCGAGATATTGAGATAAGCGTCGGCAGAACAGGCGTGCTCACGCCTACCGCAGTTTTTGATTCAGTTCAGCTTGCTGGCACATCAGTGAGCCGTGCAACGCTCCATAACCAAGATTTTATTGACGAAAAGCAGGTTGCAATCGGTGACACGATTGTTGTGCGAAAAGCAGGTGACATTATCCCCGAAATTCTTTCCGTTAAGGTTCACAGCGGCAACCCTGTTTTTGAAATTCCGTCGCTCTGCCCCTCCTGCGGCGCACCTGCCGTGCGTGAAAACGATGAGGCAGCAATCAGGTGCATCAATTCCGATTGCCCTGCACAGCTCAAACGCAGGCTGATTCATTTTTGCTCCCGTGATGCGATGGATATTGAATCGCTCGGCGAAGCTGTTGTTGACCTGCTTGTTGACAACGAAATCATCAAAGGCGTTGAGGATATTTACCGCATACAGCCCGAACAGCTCCTTGAGCTGGAGCATTTTGCAAAAAAATCGGCAAACAACCTCGTAAAGGCTGTTGCCGATTCCAGAAGCAACGATTTATTCAAGCTGATTTTCGGCTTGGGCATCCGCCACATCGGTCAAAAATCAGCAAAGCTGTTGAGTGAGCATTTTTTGACTATGGATGCGGTCATGGCGGCATCTGCCGAAGAAATTGCTCAAATTGAGGGCTTCGGTGACATATTGGCACAAAGCGTTGCCGCTTATTTCGCAATGCCTCAAACCAAAGAGCTAATCGAGAGTCTCAAGGCGCTCGGCTTAAATATGAAATCCCTCAGAGAAATCAAAAGCGATGCCTTTGCAGGCAAAACCTTTGTTTTAACAGGCACTCTGCCAACCCTCAGCCGCAAGCAAGCAAGCGAAATCATCGAAAGCCACGGCGGCAAGGTTTCAGGCTCGGTGAGCAAAAAGACAGACTATGTTCTTGCAGGTGAGGAAGCAGGAAGCAAGCTTCAAAAAGCAAGAGATTTGGGCATAACAATAATCACAGAGGATGAGCTGAACAATATGATTTCATAATGTTCCGTTCTCGAATGCGGTTTTAAACCAAACATCCTTGACCTCAAAGCTTTTGCCGTTGAGGTAATTCAAGATGCCTGCATCGGTTGTAAAGGTGAACTCCAAGCGATAAGAATAAAGGCACTGCTTTTTATAGCCGCCCTTGGCTTTGTTTTGCGAATTTGTGCCGTATTTGCCATCGCCCAAAAGCGGATGACCGATGTGCGCAAGGTGTGCTCTGATTTGGTGGGTTCTGCCCGTGAGAAGCTCAACCTTAACAAGGCTCAAGCCATTGCTTTCGCCAAGCACCTCGTACCAGGTTCTTATCTCTTTCGCATCGCCCCTCGGCTTATCGAAAACCGTAACCTTGTTCTTCTTCTCGTCCTTGACCAAATAATCGGTCAGCAAAGCTTTTTTCTGCTTAAAATATCCGTGAGCAATGCACAGATAAATCTTGCTCAGCTCTCTATCCTTGATTTTTTGGTTCATTATGCGCAACGCTTCGGCGTTCTTTGCCGCAATAACAATGCCGCCCGTGTTGCGGTCAATACGGTTGGCAAGGGCAGGAGCAAAGCTGTTTTCGGCTTTCGGATCATATTCGCCCTTTTCATAGAGGTAGCGTTCAACCCTCGTTATAAGCGTATCGACATATTCCCCCTCCTCAGGATGGCTGAGTAAGCCGACCTTTTTATCGAGCAGGATTATGTTCTCATCTTCATAAACAATATCGAGCTTTGTCGAAGCACGCATAAAATCATAGTTATCTGCCTTCGGCTCAAAGAACTCATCATTGATATACATTTCAACAACATCGCCAACCTGCAGCCTTGTTGAAATCTCAGCCCTTTTGCGATTGACCTTAATGCGTTTAAGGCGTATGTATTTATACATCAACGCCTGCGGCAGGAGCGGCACAGCCTTTGTGATAAATTTATCAAGGCGCTGACCTGCATCATTCTGTTTTATTTCAAAGCTTTTCAAAATATCTCCCCTATCACGAATTACGACAATACTATACCACATTTTAAAGCGGGTTACAATATGGATAAATTCATTTTACATTCAAAATATCAGCCCACGGGTGACCAGCCCGAAGCAATCGAAGCTCTTGTTAACGGCGTTAATAAGGGCTACAATGAGCAAACGCTCCTTGGCGTAACAGGCAGCGGCAAAACCTTCACAATGGCGAATGTGATCGCACGGCTCAACCGTCCGACGCTCATCCTCGCCCACAACAAAACCCTCGCCGCACAGCTCTGCACCGAGTTCCGTGAATTTTTCCCCGAAAATGCGGTTGAATATTTCGTTTCCTATTACGATTACTACCAACCCGAAGCCTATGTTCCGACAACTGACACTTACATCGAAAAGGATTCCGCAGTCAACGATGAAATCGATAAACTGCGCCATTCGGCAACCTCTGCGCTTGCCGAACGCCGTGATGTTATCATCGTCGCAAGCGTATCCTGCATATATACCTTGGGCAGTCCGTTCGATTACAAAAATATGCTCATTTCTCTGCGTCCCGGTATGGAGAAAAGCCGTGAGGAGCTTATGGAAAAGCTCGTCAGCATCCAATATGAGCGCAATGACATCAACTTCATCCGTAACAAGTTCCGAGTTCGTGGCGATGTTGTTGAAATTTTCCCAGCTTATTCCTCCGACACTGCGGTGCGTGTTGAATTCTTCGGCGATGAAATTGACCGAATCAGCGAAATCAACGCCTTGACAGGCGATGTTAAAGCCGTGCTGAACCATGTGGCAATCTACCCTGCCTCGCACTATGTGCTTCCGCCAGACAAGCTTGAGGAGGGCATCGAACGCATTTTTGACGAAATGGCGTTGACCTATGATAACTTTGTCAGCGAGGGCAAGCTCATTGAAGCCCAGCGCATAAAGCAACGCACGGAGTACGATATTGAAATGCTGCGTGAAACAGGCTTCTGCAAGGGAATCGAAAACTATTCCCGTGTGCTTTCGGGCTTACCGTCAGGCTCTGTTCCGTTCACGCTTCTCAACTATTTCCCCGAGGATTTTCTCCTCTTTGTTGATGAAAGCCATGTGACCCTGCCACAGGTCAGAGGTATGATTGGCGGAGATAGGGCAAGAAAAAAGAACCTCATCGATTTCGGCTTCCGCCTTCCCTCGGCATACGACAACCGACCGCTGACCTTCGATGAATTTTACGAAAGAACAGGTCAAAAGATTTTCGTCAGCGCAACGCCCGGCGATTTTGAAAAAGAAAAAAGTGCCTACACCGCTCAACAGCTCATCCGTCCGACAGGTCTGCTCGATCCCGAAATCTCCGTTCGACCGACCGATGGTCAAATTGATGACCTGCTCGGCGAAATCAACGCACGAACCGAGCGTGGCGAAAGAGTTCTCGTCACAACGCTCACCAAGAAAATGGCTGAGAATTTGACCGATTACTTCGGCGATATGGGCGTTAAAATCAAATATATGCACCACGATATTGACACGATCGAGCGAATGGAAATTATCCGAGATTTACGCCGTGGCGAATTTGATGTTTTGGTCGGAATCAACCTCCTGCGTGAGGGTCTTGATATACCAGAGGTTTCGCTCGTTGCAATTTTGGATGCCGACAAGGAGGGCTTCCTGCGCAGTGAAACCTCCCTCATACAGACAATCGGCAGAGCGGCACGAAACGCCGACGGTCAGGTTATTATGTACGCCGACAGCGTTACAAAATCAATGGAAAAAGCACTTGAAGAAACCGCACGCCGCCGTGAAATTCAGATGGCTTACAACGAAAAGCACGGCATCATTCCGCAAACAATCAAAAAAGACATCGGTGATATTATCGAAATCTCATCTAAGACCGATGCAAAAGGCAAGAGCGACAAGCAGCTCAGCCGCATAGAGCGTGAACAGCTTATCCGTCAGCTCACTCAAGAGATGAAAGCGGCGGCGAAAATACTCGAATTCGAGCATGCGGCATATTTGCGTGACCGCATTGAGAAATTACGCAAGGGCAAATAAGGTGAAATTATGAGAGAGAAAAAAATCATTATAAAGGGCGCAAGGGAGCATAACCTCAAAAATGTTGACCTTGAAATTCCAAGAGATAAGCTGATCGTTTTCACAGGTCTTTCGGGTTCAGGCAAATCCTCGCTCGCTTTCGACACGATTTATGCCGAAGGTCAGCGCAGATATGTTGAATCGCTTTCAAGCTATGCAAGGCAATTCCTCGGTCAGATGAGCAAGCCCGATGTTGATTACATCGAGGGACTTTCCCCTGCAATTTCGATCGACCAAAAGACGACCTCACGCAACCCACGCTCAACCGTCGGCACGGTTACGGAAATCTACGATTATTTGCGCTTGCTCTTTGCTCGAATCGGCGTACCTCATTGCCCGATTTGCGGTAGAGAAATCAAGAAGCAAACCGTTGACGACATTGTTGACAAAATTTCCGCCTTGGAGCAAGGCACGAAAATTCAAATTCTCGCCCCCGTTGTCAGAAGCCAAAAAGGCGAACACCAAAAGGTTTTTGAATCCGCACGAAAAAGCGGCTATGTCCGTGTGCGTGTTGACGGCAACCTCTATGATTTGAGCGAAACCATCAAGCTCGAAAAGAACAAGCGCCACAGCATTGAAATCATTGTTGACCGCCTTGTTATTAAAGACGGCATCCGCTCACGCCTTGCCGATTCCGTTGAAACTGCGGCAAATTTGGCGGAGGGCTTGGTTCTTTGCTCCGTTGTCGGCGGCGAGGAAATGCTGTTTTCGCAAAACTACGCCTGTCCCGACCACGGCTCCTGCATCGAGGAGCTTGAGCCGAGAATGTTCTCGTTCAACAACCCCTACGGTGCTTGCCAAAAGTGCGGCGGTCTTGGCGTTTTCCGCAAAATCAATGAGGATCTTATTATCACAGACCGTTCTCTTTCAATCAACGGCGGTGCAATCAACGCAAGCGGCTGGTCGGTTAAAGACGGCACTATTGCGAGAATGTATATGAACGGACTTTCAAAGCATTATAATTTCTCGCTCGACACACCAATCAAGGATTTGCCACAAAACATTCTCGACATCATTTTCTACGGCAACAACGGCGAAAAAATCAAAATGGAATGTGACAATGGCTTTATGAGCGGCACATATAAAACCGATTTTGAGGGCATTATAACCAACCTGCAACGCCGTTATAACGAAACGAACAGCGATGCCTCCCGTGCCGAAATCGAGCAATATATGTCCGAGCAGAACTGCCCCGATTGCGGCGGTGCAAGGCTCAAAAAAGAGGTTTTGTGCGTAACCGTCGGTGGAATTAACATTGATGATTTCACAAAGATGCCCGTTTCCGCTGAGCTTGATTTTATCAACAGCCTCGTTTTGACCGAGCGTGAGGAAAAAATTGCGCACCTTATTTTGCGAGAGATTCGTGAAAGGCTTCAATTCCTCATCAGTGTCGGCTTGGAATATCTTTCTCTTTCACGCTCTGCGGCAACGCTTTCGGGCGGCGAAAGCCAGCGCATACGCCTTGCCACACAAATCGGTTCATCTCTCACTGGCGTGCTCTACATTCTTGATGAGCCGAGCATCGGCTTGCATCAGCGTGACAACGCAAGGCTGATTGAAACGCTCAAGCACCTGCGTGACATTGATAACACTCTCATTGTGGTTGAACACGATGAGGAAACAATGCTCAGCGCCGATTATATTGTCGATGTAGGTCCAGGTCCCGGCGTACACGGCGGCGAAATCGTTGCCTGCGGCACAGCCGAGGAGATTATGAAAAACGGAAGCTCGATTACAGGACCGTATTTGAGCGGCAAAAAGAAAATCCCCGTGCCCGAAAGCAGAAGAAAGGGCAACGGCAAAAAGCTCAAAATTTACGGAGCAAAGGAAAACAACCTCAAAAACATCGATGTTGAAATTCCGCTCGGCACTTTTACCGCAGTTACAGGCGTTTCGGGCTCGGGCAAATCCTCGCTAATAAACGAAATTCTCAACAAAAAGCTTGCCGCCGAGCTTAACGGCGCAAAAAAATACGCAGGCAAGCACGACAAAATTGCGGGAATCGAGCATCTTGACAAGGTTATCAACATTGACCAATCCCCCATCGGCAAAACTCCTCGCTCCAACCCAGCAACCTACACAGGCGTTTTCACCGATATAAGGGAGCTTTTCGCCGCAACAACTGATTCAAAAATCAGGGGCTATAAGCCAAACCGCTTTTCATTCAATGTTAAAGGCGGCAGATGCGAAGCTTGTCAGGGCGACGGAATCGTCAAAATCGAAATGAACTTTTTGGCTGATGTTTATGTTCCCTGCGAGGTTTGCCGAGGCACAAGATACAACAGAGAAACGCTTGAGGTTAAATACGGCGGCAAATCGATTTACGATGTGCTTGAAATGACCGTTGAGGAGGGCGTTAATTTCTTTTCTGCAATACCGAAAATCAAGCGCAAGCTTGAAACGCTCTATAATGTCGGCTTGGGCTATATCAAAATCGGTCAGCCAGCAACAACGCTTTCTGGCGGCGAGGCGCAAAGGGTTAAGCTCGCAACGGAACTTGCGAGGGTAGCGACGGGCAAAACAATATATATCCTCGATGAGCCGACAACAGGCTTGCACACCGCCGATGTTCACAGGCTGATAAATGTTTTGCATCAGCTTGTTGAAGCAGGTAACACGGTGCTTGTTATCGAGCACAACCTGGATGTGATCAAAACCGCCGATTATGTTATTGACCTTGGTCCTGAGGGCGGCACAAGGGGCGGCGAGCTGATTGCCTGCGGCACACCCGAAAAGGTTGCCGAATGTGAGAAATCCTACACAGGTCAATATCTTAAAAAGCTGCTCAAATGACAAAAAAAACGCTCAATCGGAATTAACCGATTGAGCGTAATTTTTTGTGTTGAACAATTACCAGTTGATTGTGTATGAATCACAAGTAGTAAAAGGAATGACGATTTCATCCTTGAAGTTGATTGTCCATTTTAGATCGTATGTTGCGGAAAGAACTTTACCGCTTTCAGCATCAACCTTGATTGTTGCTGTGCTTGAGGGATAGTTCATTTTTGCTTCTCCGACAAGGTTCTTTGCTACGCCGGGAATGTTATCGTTTACAATACCGGGGAGAACAACGTTGAATGCCTTGGGAGCATGACCCTGACCGTGCTTGATTGTTGAAGATTTGCCATCAGCAACAGTTGTAACGGTGATTGTGTAAACGCCGTCTTTCTCTGTGCAGGTTGCATTCTTAACATCTGAAGCAGTGAGCTTTGAAGCATAGCTTTCGCCCTCAACGGGGAATGAAGCCTTAATTGCGGAAGCGCTTGTGTACTTCTGCTCGCCCTTGCTGTTCTTTGAAAGCTGATCGCCGATGAATTTGTCAGCACCGCCCAAAATCTTGAGAACGCCGCTTACCCAATCGGGGAATGTGCATTTGCCGTTGAGTGAAATTTTTGAATAGTGGTGAGTTACGCTCTTAGCGCCGCCCTTTACGCCGTTAACAGCTTTGTTGAAATAATCAACGATTTCTGCCTTTGATGCAGGCATTGCTGCGGCAACAGTTGTTTTATCGGAAGCAGTTGTTTCATCTGCAACAGTTGTTTCATCAGCAACTGTTGTTTCATCAGCAACTGTTGTTTCTTCTGCAACTGTTGTTTCTTCTGCAACTGTTGTTTCTTCTGCAACTGTTGTTTCTTCTG
>CAYQRS010000016.1:0-7452 GCA_964419825.1 uncultured Eubacteriales bacterium | reverse complement strand
CCGTTGTATTACCGCCGCAAGCAGCAAAGGAAAGGCAAAGAACAAGAGCCATAAGAAGAGCTATAATTTTTTTCATTTTTTGTCATACCCTTTCAGATAATTTTATTACACCGACAATTATATAGTAACAGTCGGGTTTTTTAATTCTTTTTGAGAAATAAACTGAAAATTAAATCAAATTAACTTCTAATTTCTCGTCTGCAACGCCTTTTTCGATAAATTTCTCACTCAATATCGGCGTAAGCTTTGCAAAAAACTCCGCTTTTTCATCCTCATTCTTTTCGAGCAGGGCGTTATAATCGGCGCAGATTTTTGTGTAATCAAAATCGGCTTCAGCAGGCTGAAGTGCTTTGATTGCCTTTTCTTTTCCGCCGACAAGGGCAACTGCGTTCAGCGGCAAAAAGCTGCCTTCACCCGCTGAAAGAGTTATGCTTTCCACAGAATTATCCTCTGCCAAGCCCTCGGCAAGGCAAGCTGCGGTTGCTTCTGCTGCCTTTTCCGTCATCAGGCGTAAAACGACCAATTCCTTGATTTTTTCAAGCGTATCCTTATCGCTCAAGGCTTTTGCAAGCTTCATTTTGTCAAGAAATCCCATTTTACCACTCCATTATCTGTTCCGGCTCGGAAAGAATTTGTTGAACTCTTGTGAGGAACGGAGCAACATCACTGTATTCACAGGCTCTGTGGTCAAAAAGAACGGACATCGGCATAACCTTGCGAATTGCAAGCTTTTTCTCACCGTTTTCATCGGTCACAACCCAAGGCTTATCGTTAATTGAACCGAGGGCAATGACACAGGTCTGCGGCGGAATAATTTCCAAAACCGAGATAAAGGCCAGCCTGCCTCTGTCAATCGAGCCGACATTGGATACGGTAATCGTACCCTGCTCAATATCCTTTTTCGTGATGCGATCCTTTTCGGGAATTGCGTAATAATCTTTTTTAGCCTTACCGCTGAGGGTTTTAACCTTATGCTTGCCTGTTTTTGCACCTATAAGTCTGCCGAGAACCTGAATGATTCTGCCCTTTTTGAGCGCAGCAAGGGTGTTATCCATCGAAACCTCAAACATTGCCTCGGTAAGGTTTGTGTTTTGAAGGCGGCGGCTGACATCGGCGATATAAGCCGACATCTCATCAAGGCTTTTGTTCTCGAAATTGTGGAGGTTGATTGTCATCATCTCGCCGTTGGGCAGCTGCATCGGCACGGAAAAATGAATTTCATCGAATTCCTTAAGCTCGCCCCTGACAAGGCGGCGGTTGAATTCAAGGTGAGCGTTCATCTTAGGCGCACATTTTAAGCCCTCGGCGATAATCTTGAGCATAAGGGTGTTAATGCTCAGCTTATATTTCAGCTTGCCTGAATTGCGAAGCTCCTCGAACTTTTCGATAAGCTCGGTCACATCGAAATCAACAACAGGACCTGCGTGAGGAATTTCCTCCCACGATTGACTTGTCATATTGGCAACGATTTTGCGCTGAATACCGAAATGCGTTACTTTTGTAGGTTCCATATTGCCTCCTTATTTTGATTGAGCTTCATCAGAACTCAACGGTCATATTATCGTGTGAAACAATGAAGCCGATTTCAGCGGCAACGGGAACAAGCTCATCATAAGTATATGAGCCGTTGTGTGAAAAATGGTGCAGGCAGAAGATAGTATTTTCATCCGCACAGCCGATTTCAAGCAGCTTTTTCTTGGCATTTGAGCAAGCGAGCAAATTCATGTGACCGTTCGGATAAGGAATTTCGTCACAGGTGCAGGTGCAATCCAACGAAATGAAATTGAAATAAGGCTTGTTTTTCTCAAGATATTCCCATGTTTCGGGCAAGAACCAGCCTGAATCATGACCGTAAAGCAATGACTTTTCGCCATCGGAGATAGCATAAATATACGGATCAAGATGCTTTGCGTGGTTGGCAGGAAGTGCAGTTACATCGTATTTGCCGATGCGGAGAGTTTCAAAATCGCCGAAAACACGCTGATTAAGCGCACCCTTTGCAAAATTGTTACATTCGTACATTGCATCGATAATGGGCTTTGCCGACTTGCGTGAGGAATAAACCGTGATCGGCTCGGCATCGGGCTTGCGGTGAGCGTAGGGGGGTCGGACAAACTCAAGGTCACATGGATAAAGGTGATCCGAATGGGCGTGAGTGATGAGAATGTTCGTGATGTCACGCAAATTCAAGCCGTAGCTGAGCACGTGCAAATATGTATCTGGCGGAAAATCGATGAGCAAATCATCGTTAACCAACGCCTGAGAGCGTGTTCTGATGTTTTTGCCGCCTGCTTTTCTTGCTCTTTCGCAATGATCGCAATAGCAAAACAGTGCAGGCATGCCCTCGGCGGCGGCTGTGCCGTAATATGTGATTTTCATATTCTCTTAATCCCCTTTATTTTATATAAATTGATTTGATTTTAGCATAAATATATACCGCTGTCAATCGTAACATCCATATTCCGATTGTATAAATTCAATATATTTTAAATTATAATACGGATTAAGTTTTTAGAAAATTCACTTTACTATTTGTCGAATTTAGTGTATAGTATTGTATTGGTGTAAGTTCACGCAAGGGTATCCGAACGGATATTCTTTTAACAATAATTTCGACATTTTGAGTGAGGTGACAGCCATGAATTTTTCCGTTAATCCAAGCGCCCTTATGGGGCTTAATTTCAGCGTTCCGATTGCCGTTACGGACAAGCATCTCAAGCTTGCGGGTGCGGCACAAATCAAGGTTTTGCTGTGGCTGTTGCGCCACTGCGCCGAGAACCCATCGACAGAAGAAATGTGCAAAGCGCTGAACATGAAAAGCGCCGATGCGACCGATGCAATGCAGTATTGGGTCGAGTGTGGCATCGTTTTGGAAGAGAATGCTTCCGAAAGCGCTCCGTCGGCACAGCCGCAAGTCGAGCAAACGCCCCTGCCCTCGCCTGCCGTTCAAGCAAGCACCGAGCCCAAGGAACTTGAAAAAATCGTCATTACCAAGCCGACAAGCGAGCAGATAATGAAGCGTGCAAAGGAAAGCGCCGAAATCCGCTTTATGTTCAACGAAGCTCAGCAAAAGCTCGGACGCACCATCGGCTATGACAGTCAGGCAACGCTCCTGATGATACACGACAGCTACGGCTTGCCCGTTGAGGTGCTGCTGATGCTGATTGAATACTGTGTTTCAATCGGCAAAAGCTCAATCGGATATATTGCCAAGGTTGCAAAGGATTGGGGCGAAAGAGAGATCGACACGCTTGAAAAGGCAGACGAGCAAATTCAAGGCTTACGCCGTTGCGAGGGGCTTTGGAAAAGGTTCTGCGAATTAACGGGCATCCGCACCCCACGCCCAACTGCTTCGCAAAGCGCATATCTGCGCAAATGGAACAGCGAATACGGCTTCGGAATTGAGCTTATCTATTCCGCTTATGAGGAAATGGCAAACCATACGGACAGAATAAGCTTCCAATATATGAACAAAATACTTCAGAATTGGTACGAGAGCGGATACAAGACTGCTGAGGACATCGAAAACGGCAAGGCACAGCACCTTATGCAAAAGCAGGGCAAGTCGAAGCCTGCGGCAAGCCAAGGCTATGAGGCTTCCTACGATATTGACGAATATGACCGCAGGTCAATGACACAGCCGCTTATCTACAAAAAAGACAACAACTGAAAGGTTGACTGATTATGAGTTACAGCAAAAGCGTATATACAGCCGCTTCGGCAAAGCTTAACGCAAGGCGCAAAAACGCCGAAAATTCGCTTGAAGTGCGCCGTGACAAGGCTTACACGGCAATCCCCGAATTGGCTGAAATACAAAGCGAAATCGCAAGATGCGGTGCGGAAGTAATCGGTGCACTCTCCAAGGGTGCAAACGGCAAGGCATTCATCGAAATGCTTGCAAAAAAGAGCCTTGAGGCTCAACGCAGGCGCAAGGAGCTGCTTGTTCAGGCAGGCTTGCCCGAGGATTATCTTGAGCCTCACTACACCTGCAAGCTTTGCAATGACACAGGCGCAACCGATGACGGTATGTGCAGTTGCCAAAAACAGCTTTTAATCGAAACCGCAAAAGACGAAATTGAAAAGCACGCTCCGCTCAGGAAATCGACCTTCGATTCGTTTGAGCTTGAATATTACCCCGAAATTGATCCAAGCGGAATATCGCCGAAAAAGCGAATGGGCGAAATTGCTCAGTTTTGCAAGGATTATGCCTCTGATTTTTCAGCAAGCTCACGCTCGCTGTTTATGCACGGTGCAACAGGCTTAGGCAAAACTCATCTTTCGCTTGCAATCGCCAACACAGTCACCGAAAAGGGCTACGGCGTTATTTACGCAAGCGCACCAAACCTTTTCGCAACGCTTGAAAAAGAGCATTTCAGCCGCAATAATTACGGCGATGAAAGCTATATGGACGAGCTGCTTGAAGCAGAGCTGCTTATAATCGACGATTTGGGTGTTGAATTTTCGACGCAGTTCACGGTAAGCTGTATTTACAACATTCTCAACAGCCGCTTGCTCACAAACAAGCCCACAATCATCAGCACCAACCTCACGCCGAAGGAGCTTGAGGAAAAATACACTCAGCGTATCACTTCACGCATCATCGGCAGCTTTATTCCGCTCAAATTCATCGGCAGGGATATAAGACAAATCCGCAGTTACTAAGGAGTTAAAGAATGAACTCAATCAAAAAATTTCTCAATCGCCTTTTTATTGACGGACTCAGCGGTATGGCGCTCGGTCTGTTTGCAACCCTTATCATCGGCACGATTTTGCAGCAAATCGGTTCGGCGGTAGCTCACCCCATCGGCACATACATCTACACAATCGGCAAAATTGCGGCTTCACTTATGGGCGCAGGCATCGGTTGCGGTGTTGCGGCAAAATTCGGCGAAAAGCCGCTTGTTACGCTTTCCGCCGCAGCAACAGGTATGATTGGCGCTTTTGCTTCAAAAATCATTGCAGGCGGTATGATTGACGGCGCAACCGTCAGCTTTTCAGGTCCTGGCGAACCGATGGGCGCTTTCGTTGCCGCCTATGTCGGCATTGAGCTTGGACACCTTGTTGCAGGCAAAACAAAAATCGATATTATCCTCACACCGATCGTCACAATCGGTGCAGGTAGCCTTGCAGGACTTTTTGCAGGTCCTTATATTTCTCATTTTATGACATGGCTCGGCAGTCTTATCAACTGGGGCACGGAGCAGCAGCCGTTGATTATGGGAATTGTCGTCTCGGTTTTGATGGGCATTTTCCTGACTCTGCCGATAAGCTCGGCAGCAATCGGCGTTGCACTCGGCCTGAGCGGCATTGCCGCAGGTGCGGCGGTTGCAGGCTGCTGTGCGAATATGATTGGCTTTGCGGTTGCAAGCTACCGTGACAACGGTCCCGGTGGCCTTGTTGCACAAGGCATCGGCACAAGTATGCTTCAAATGCCGAACATCGTTAAGAAGCCGATTATTTGGTTGCCTGCAATTATTGCAAGCGCGGTTACAGGTCCTATTTCAAGCGCTCTGCTCGGTATGCAAAACAATTCAACGGGCGCAGGAATGGGCACTGCAGGCTTGGTCGGTCAGATTATGGGCTATCAAGCTATGACAGCCGCAGGAGCTTCACCTGCCCTTGCGTTGCTTGAAATTGCCGTTGTTCATTTCATCCTGCCTGCCGTAATCGCCCTTGCGGTCACGGAATGTATGCGCAAGCTCGGTTGGATTAAAAACGGTGATATGAAGCTTTCCGTATAATTTGAAAGAGGTGAAAAATATTGGATATTATTTCTGCTCTAACTTTAGAATTCGGTCTGCAAAAATGGCAGGTTGAAAACACGGTTGCTCTCATTGACGAGGGTAACACAATTCCGTTCATCGCCCGCTACCGCAAGGAGGCTCACGGCACGCTTGACGACCAGGTTTTGCGCCAAATCAGCGAAAGGCTTGAATATCTGCGCAATTTGGACAAGCGCAGGGAGGAAGTGCGTTCAAGCATTGAAGCACAGGAGAAGCTCACGGACGAGCTTGCAAAGGCACTTGAAAACGCCAAAACCCTCGCCGAAATCGAGGATATTTACCGTCCGTTTAAGCCCAAGCGCAAAACGAGGGCAAGCGTTGCCAGAGAAAAAGGGCTTGAACCGCTTGCAACCTACATCTTTGAGCAAGCTCCGAGCGGCAAATACCCGATTGAAGCCGCCGCAGACTTCATCGATGCCGAAAAAGGCGTTGAAAGCGCAGAGGATGCCCTCAAGGGCGCAATGGATATTATCGCCGAGGATATTTCCGATAATGCCGAGATTCGCCGCAGAATACGCAACCTTTTCACCGTTGTCGGCATTGTAAGCTCCAAGGCTGCCGATAAAGATGCGGAAAGCGTTTATACACAGTATTACGATTTCAGCGAGCCTGTTAACAAAATCGCAAACCACCGTATTCTTGCCCTTGACCGTGGCGAAAAAGAGAATTTCCTCAAGGTCAGCGTTACGCTCGATGTTGCAAAAGCCCTCGGCGTAATCGCAAGCGTAACCCTCAAAAACAACAATTCCCCTTGCACCGAAACCGTGCGTGAAGCAGGTGCGGATAGCTACACAAGGCTGATTATGCCCTCAATCGAGCGTGAGATAAGATCAATGCTCACCGAGAGGGCCGCTACAGATGCAATCAAGGTCTTCGGTGCAAATCTTCGTCCCCTCTTGCTTCAGCCGCCTGTTAAGGGTAAGGTAGCCCTCGGTCTTGACCCAGGCTACAGAACAGGATGTAAGGTTGCCGTGGTTGATGCAACAGGCAAGGTTCTTGACACGGGCGTTATCTATATAACCCATTCAGCTGCTCAAAAGCAAGCGGCAAAGCAAACCGTTGCTTCGTTGATTAAAAAGCATAATGTTGAAATCATTGCAATCGGCAACGGAACTGCAAGCAAGGAAACTGAAATTTTCACGGCGGAGCTGCTGAAAGAAACAGGCAGTAACGCAAAATATATGGTTGTCAGCGAGGCAGGTGCTTCGGTTTATTCCGCATCAAAGCTTGCGGCTGAGGAGTTTCCGCAGTTTGATGTTTCGCTCAGGAGTGCGGTCTCGATTGCAAGGCGTTTGCAGGATCCGCTTGCAGAGCTTGTCAAAATTGATCCGAAAGCCATTGGTGTCGGTCAATATCAGCACGATATGCCGCAAAAGGAGCTTGGCAATGCGCTTGATGGCGTTGTTGAGGATTGCGTTAACAATGTCGGCGTTGACCTCAACACAGCTTCACCCTCACTGCTTACAAGAGTTTCAGGCATAAATGCCACAGTTGCGAAGAACATCGTTGCTTACCGTGAGGAAAACGGCGAATTCACCGCAAGAACACAGCTCAAAAAAGTGCCGAAGCTTGGCGCTAAGGCATACGAACAGTGCGCAGGCTTCCTGCGTGTTGCGGAAAGCAAGAATCCGCTTGACAACACGGCAGTCCACCCCGAAAGCTATGATGC
>CAYQRS010000015.1:0-16407 GCA_964419825.1 uncultured Eubacteriales bacterium | reverse complement strand
CCCCCGTGGATATGTTCCCCCGCACCGCCCATGTGGAGACGGTGGCTCAATTTGTTAGAAAAAACGCCTGACGCACGTATCGAAAATGCGATATGAATTTTAACAAAAAATTCGCAAAATCAAAAAGCCTCCTGTTATAAGCTGCTTTATAACAGGAGGCTTTGTTGTAAATGAAATGAGCTTCATACGGTTATTTTCTGCCGAAACGCACCGCAATTTAATTTAGGGGGAAATGTTGAAAAATGTTTTTGTTATTGCTATAGCGTTGATCAGTTGTCTTTAAAGGTCTTCAAAAATTCTTTTGCATCATTGGCAAAATCGATGAAAGCCTTGAAGCCAAAGAAATTTGCCGTTCATCATTCGTTAATGAAATTCTTATTGAAATATGCTATAGTAAAAAGAAATCCATTCTTTCTGCCGAAATTCGGAATGGCTCTGAACGAAGCATTATCAACAGTTGGCAAGAGAGGCTCGCTTATGAAAACAGTTATCAAAACAGTCAACACAAAGAGCGCAGAATTTCAAAAACTCATCTCTTTGAGAGATGGGCTGTTTTCCGCAACGGAAAAGGCGGAATTTGCAAAAAAAGACAGCAATTCCGTTCACGCTGTTTTTATGCTTGCCGATGAAGCCATCGGCATCGGCAGCCTTTGCATCGGCAAAGAAAGCTGCGGCGAAATTTACGGCATCGGAGTTTTGGAAAAATACAGACGCTTTGCCATCGGCTCGGATATAATCGGGCATTTAAAGCAGAAGGGCAAGGAGCGTGGAATTACTGCTTTCACTGCGGTTGCAGGCTTTGAGAGCATCGATTTCCTCAAGCATAACAGGCTTCACCGTGACAGGCTTGTTATGAGTGCCGAGGGCGAAAAAAAGCTTTTGTTCAAAAGCAACACCGTTTTCGACTGCGCCGAATGGGTAAGCTTCAACGGCGAACACGAAAGCGTTTTAACGGGCTTTGATTTTGAGTTTCAAGGCGATGAGGAGAAATTCACGCTCACCTACTGCGGTCTTGGCTACTGTCGGGTGTTCGTAAACGGGCATGAGGCGGAGCAGGGCGTGCTTTCCCCTGCTTGGACAAATTACACGGCGCTTGACACAAAAAATATGGTTTATCCCATTTTCGATACTCTTATTCACCGAATATTCTACAGAGAGCTTAACATCGGCAAGCACCTGAAAAAGGGCAAAAACACGGTCCTTTTCCTTTTGGGAGGCGGCTGGTTTTGCCAGAGGGAATGTGAAAATGAGGGTGTCAAGCCTTATGGTGATTTGATGCTTTGCTTCAAATTGACCGACGGCGGCAAGCTTGTTGCAAAATCCGACGACGATTTGAAATACTGCAAATCCTTTATCAAAAGAGCAAATGTCTATTACGGTGAAGAGCAGGATGCCACCTTTGGCGAATACCGCTTCGCAAACGACAATATAACCGACAGCTTCAGCGAAAAAGTTGCCTTGGCAAAAGAGCCAAACAGCGTTTTGGAGCTTCAAGCCTGCCCATCGGACAAGGTTATCAGGCAAATCGTTCCCGTTTGTATTCACAAGGAGGGCGATTATGCGCTTTACGATTTGGGCGAGAATGTTTCGGGCGTTCCGCTCATCCGCTTTGACGAAGCTTGCCGTTGCGGTGATAGCTGTGTTTTGACCTTCAGCGAAGAAATCCACGGCAACAAGCCCGATTACACCTCAACAGGCGGCACTCACAGGGTGCAAAAAGATTTGTTCATTACAGATGGCGTAAAAAAAGAATTTTCGCCGCTTTTCACTTGGCACGGCGGAAGATATTTCGACTTGAAGGGCAACGCATCGGTTACGGCTTACTATGTAATCCACACGGATATTAAAAAGACCGTTGAATTCAAATCCTCCAACGAAACCCTGCAATGGATTTTCGATGCCTATATCCGCACCCAGCTCAACAATATTCACGGCTGTGTGCCCTCGGATTGTCCACACAGGGAGCGCCTCGGCTACACAGGTGACGGTCAAATTACCGCAGGTGCGGTTATGACCTGCTTTGACGGCAGGGCGCTTTACAAAAAATGGATGAGAGATGTTGCAGACAGTCAGGATATTTTCACAGGTCATGTGGAACACACCGCACCGTTTTACGGCGGAGGCGGCGGTCCGGGAGGCTGGGGCTGTGCAATCGTAAGCCTCCCCTATATTTACTATAAAAATTACGGCGAGCGTGAGATCTTGCGTGAATACTATCCGAATATGCTTTGCTACCTCGATTATATGGATTCACGCAGAGAAAACGGTCTTGTTGTAAAAGAAGAGCCTGCGGGCTGGTGCTTGGGCGATTGGTGCTCGCCCGAAAACAAAAACCTCATCCCTGAACCCTTCGTAAACACTTATTTTTATATCAAATCGATGGAGCGTGTTTTGGAGGTTGCCGAAATCCTCGGAGAAAAAGCGGAAAAGCTGAAAGAAAAATGTGCTCAAGCAAAGGAAGCTTTCAAGGCAAAGTATTACGACGAAGCTACGGGAACTTTTTGCAAAAGCACTGAGGCCGCCGATGCTTACGGCTATGATTTGGGCTTGGGCAATGAAAACACCTTGAAAGCGCTTGAAGAAAAATACGATGAGCTTAATCAGTTTGACTGCGGCATTTTCGGCACATATCTGCTCATAAAGGTTCTGTGCGAAAATGGCAAAAAGGATTTGGCATTCAAGCTCCTCACAAGCGAAAGAGAAAACACCTTTTACAATATGAAAAAGCAGGGCGCAACCACACTTTGGGAGATGTGGAACGGCAAGGATTCCCACAGCCACCCGATGTTCGGCTCTGTTACGGAATTTTTGGTAAAGCATTTTAACGAAGCATAAATCAAAACAAAAAAAGCGTGCAGGCTCAAAGGCGAGCTTGCACGCTTCATCTTTTTATTCTTCTTCAAAGAACTTTTTAACCTGTTTAAGCTGTTCAGGGATATCGATGCTCTGAGGACATTTTGTTTTGCATCTGCCGCAGGCAACGCATTTTTCGGCTGTTCCGCCGAGCTTATCATAGGCTTCCTTGGCTGTTTTCTTGCCGTTTGCAACAGAAGAATTATATGCGCTGAAGCAATCGGGTATATCAACACCGACGGGGCACGGCACACAGTATTCACAGCCTGTGCAGCCGACAAGCGGAACGGAATGGAAAACCTCGTTTGCTTCTGCCAGCGCCGCCCTCTCATCCTCGGTCAGCATACCGATATGGCTGCGCTTTGCATAGGTCAGGTTATCCTCAACCTGCTGTTCGGTGCTCATACCGCTGAGCAGGAGAGCAACCTCCTCCCTATCCCAGATAAAATCAAGGGCGATTTCGACCTTGTTTTTGGTTTTCGGGAGCTTTTCCTCAACTCTTGCAGGCAAGCCGTCAACAATTCTGCCGCCTCGCAGAGGTTCCATAATTATGCTGCTGATGCCCTTGCTCCAAGCGTATTCCAAGCCTGCCGTACCTGCCTGATGCTCAACATCAACATAGTTATACTGGATTTGGCAGAAATCCCAATCGAAGGCATCGACAATCTCTTTGAAAAGGCTCAGCTCATCGTGGAACGAAAAGCCTATGTAACGAATTTTGCCCTCTGCCCTCGCCTTTTTGAGGCTATCCAAAACATTGTATTTGATTGTTTTATCGTACCAATTCTCTTTATCGAGGCAATGGAGCAGATAAAAATCGATATGATCCGTTTTGAGCCTTTTAAGCTGAGTGTCCAAAAGACTCTCAAAGGTTACATTCTCATCAATGTCGTATTCGGGGCATTTCGTTGCAAGGTAAACCCTTTCTCTGTAACCGTCAGCCAACGCTTCGCCGAGGAACTCTTCGCTCTCACCGTTGTGGTAGTAAAACGCCGTGTCAACATAGTTAACGCCCTCATCGATTGCGTGGCGAACCATTGCCTTGGCTCTTGGGCGATCGATTTTGCCATCCTCAGTCTGCGGAAATCTCATACATCCGAAGCCAAGCGGGAAAACCTCAACGCCGATTTTGCTGAATTTTCTCATAATATCACCTACTTATATGCCGAAATACTCTGCGGCATTATTATAACTTACATCTTGAACAAGCTTTTTGAGCGTTACCATATCGTTGGGATAAAGACCTTTTTCAACCATATCGCCAATCAAGCCGCAAAGAATACGGCGGAAATATTCGTGTCTGGGGTAAGAGAGGAAGGAGCGTGAATCCGTAACCATTCCGACGAATTTGCCGAGAACAGAAAGGTTGCCGAAGGCTTTCATCTGCTCACGCATACCGTCGAGATTATCGTTGAACCACCAACCGCTACCGAATTGGATTTTGCCTGCCGCCTCGCTGTTTTGGAAGTTGCCGAGCATCGCACCGAGGACATAGTTATCCTTCGGGTTGAGTGTGAAAAGAATTGTGCGGGGCAGGTTGCCGTTAACGGCAAGGCTATCCAAAAAGCGTGAGAGGGACTGGGCAATCTCACGGTCATCGATTGAATCGAAGCCTGCATCAGGGCCGAGCTTATTGAACATCAGGGTGTTGTTGTTTCTCATTGCGCCGATGTGAAGCTCCATTGCCCAACCACGCTTTGCGTATTCTGCGCCGAGTGCCTGCAAAAGAGCCGTGCGGTAAGCATCAAGCTCGTTGGTTGTAAATTCGCCGCCGATTTTTGCCCTGCGGAAAATTTCATCAAGCTCCTGCTCCGTAGCTTCGGCATAAGGGATATAGGGCAGAGCGTGGTCACTGCCCTTACAGCCGTAGGAAGCAAAAAATTCAATGCGCTCAAGCAATGCCTTTTTGAGCTGTTCAAAGCTTTCGATTGAGTAGCCGACGCTTTTTTCAAGAGCCTCAAGCCAAGCAGGGAAGCTGCTCTGCTCGATATAAAGCGCCTTATCGGGGCGGAAAGCGGGGATAACCTTTGTCTTGAACGAAGCATCCTCTGCCAAAAGCTTATGGTATTCAAGGGTATCGGTCGGATCATCGGTTGTGAAAACGCAGGTTACATTGGAGCGTGTGATCAGCTCACGGGGCGTAAAGCCGCCTGCTTTGATTTTGGCGTTTGCCTGCTCCCAAATCTCCTCTGCGGTGTTCTCGTTGAGATAGGTTTCAATGCCGAAATAGCGCTGAAGCTCCAGATGAGTCCAATGATAAAGCGGATTGCCTACAGCGTAGCCGAGCATTTTTGCAAAGGCGATAAATTTATCGTGCCAGCTTGCATCGCCCGTGATATATTTTTCTTCGATGCCGAAGCTGCGCATCGCACGCCATTTATAGTGGTCGCCGCCGAGCATAAGCCAAGCAATATCACTCGGCTGCTTGTTTTCGTAAATTTCCTTCGGAGAAAGGTGACAATGCCAATCAAAAATCGGCATCTCGTTTGCGGCGGCAAAAAGCTCCTTTGCAGGCTCATTATCGAGCAAGAAATCTTCACCCATAAATTTTTTCATATATATTTCTCCTTATTCGTAAATAAATTCTTCAAGGTGCTTTTTGTTTGCCGCAATATCAACGCTGAGAACATCCTGACCGTTGATTCGCTTGCTTTTCCACGTATCCTCCGCAGGAACTCTGCCCTGCTCGATATCGTATGAGAGATAGCGGAGCAAGCCGTTCATCGCAAGGCTTGTCAATGCAGCGGGCGACATATCCGTTTCGATTTGAGAAACTATATCGCCGAGCAGAGAATAAAGCGAAAACGGGTTCGTCTGCTTACATTGACCAATCAAGGCGGTCACGACCTTGCGCTGGCGCTTGGTTCGCATAAAATCGCTGTCCAGCTTACGGATGCGGCAATACCACAGCGCTTCCTTGCCGTTGAGGTGAATGCTGTCGCCTGCTTGAATATTCGTCAGGTGAACCGCATCCCTCATATATTTTGCCTCTTTTTCGGTGATTGAAACATCAATTCCGCCGAGTCCGTTGATAATATCCTCAAACATTGTGAAATCAACCAGCATATAATGGTCGATTTTGATGTTGAAATTGTATTCGATTGTGTCCATAACCATCTGAGCGCCGCCCCAAGTGCAAGCGGCGTTAAGCTTGGCGTTGCGCTTCTTTTCGGGGATATAGACATAAGTATCTCGCATAAAAGAAGTAAGGATTATTTTTTTGGTTTTGCTGTTGATTGAAACAAGGAGCATTGTATCCGAACGTGAGGATTCATCCGCATTGCGGCGGTCAACGCCGAGGAGAAGAATGTTTTTGACGGAGGAGCTTTGCATAAGAGCCGATTCCTCTAAAAAAACATTATCCTTATGCCCTGTTTCGCTGTAATTAACGCTGCTGAAGGTGTGATAAACCAAGCCTGTTACCGCACCGCAAAGAACGATTACGGCAAGCACAAGTGCCTTGATTTTTCGGGCGAGCTTGCTTTTCCTTTTTCTGCGCTTGGGAGCTTGCTCGGTACGGGTACGCCCCTGCCTGCTGTTGACGGTAACTTTCGGCTCATCCTCACCGTAAATCGGCTCGTCAGCATCCGAAGCATAATCGTCATAATCAGAGCCGTAATCATAGCTCGGCTCGTAATCAGGCTCATCCTCTGGATTATCAAAAAAAGGCTCAGGCTTTGCGCCGCGCCTGTTTTTCGGTGTTATATATATATCTTCGTACTCTTGTTTGTCTTTATTCTGCTTCTTGCCAATGTAAATATCTTCCATTTTCAATTCCCGCTTTTATTCTGGAAATAAAGATAAAATGATAAGCGGATCTGTAAGCCGGGTTCTGTCTTTTAAGGCAACTATCTATCTAGGCGATGCGTTGCCGCACCGCTCAAGCCACCCGTTGAAGTATTGGCCGAGCAAGCCACTTCGGTCGGTGTTGCTTCGGATAGGGTTTACAGGGCCATACAGTCTCCTGTATGCCGGTGAGCTCTTACCTCGCCTTTCCATCCTTACCTGAAAAACAGGCGGTATATTTCTGTTGCACTCTCCCTAAGGTCACCCTCGGCGGCCGTTAGCCGTTATCCTGCTCTGCGAAGCCCGGACTTTCCTCGTGCTGTTGATAAGACACCACGCAGCTGCCCAATCCGCTTATCTACACTATTTTATAACAAAACAAATAATATGTCAATTACAAGCATATATTTTCCTTGAGGTGTAATGTATGGATTTTTGCAACACAACGGCTGCGGCGGCAGCGAAAACGCTCGGCACGGATTTAAACAGCGGTTTAACCGAGCCGCAGGCAAGAGCCGTCTGCGAAAAAAACGGCGAAAACATTATCAGGCACAAAAAGAAAGACAGCTTTATCATGCGTTTCTTTTTGCAGTTCAAGGATTTTATGGTGATAACGCTTATCATTGCGGCGATCATTTCTTTTTTCACCGCTTATTTTGAAGCCGATGGCAGTTATATCGATTCCGTTATAATCCTCGGAATCGTTTTTCTCAACGCAATCGTCGGCGTAATTCAGGAGAGCAAGGCGGAGCACGCACTCGAAAAGCTGAAAAGCCTTTCAGCCCCCGAATCAACGGTTTTGCGTGGCGGAAAAGCGGAAAAAATACCGACCTCACAGGTTGTTGTCGGCGATATTATCCTGCTCAACGCAGGCGACTGTGTGCCTGCCGATGCAAGGCTTATTGAAAGCGTGGAGCTTTCAACCGACGAAAGTGCGCTGACGGGCGAAGCAATGGGCGTTGCCAAGGAGCATCGGTGCGTTTTGGATGAAAAAACACCGCTTGCAGAGCAAAAGAACATGGTGTTTTCCTCCTCTACGGTGTTAACAGGTCACGCCAAGGCAATCGTCACCGCAACAGGTATGGACAGCCAAATCGGCAAGATTGCGGCAATGCTCGGCGGCGAAGCCACACCGCAAACGCCCCTGCAAATTCGTCTTGAAAAGCTGAGCAAAATCCTCGGAATAGGTGCAATCGGAATTTGCGGCATTATTTTTGTGATGGGTGTTTTCCAAAAGAACAGCCTGATGAACAGCTTTATGCTGGCGGTCAGCCTTGCCGTTGCGGCAATACCGGAGGGGCTTCCTGCCGTTGTGACAATCGTTCTCAGCTCAGGAGTCGGCAGAATGGCAAAGAACCGTGCAATCGTGCGCCGCCTTACCGCAGTTGAGGCACTCGGAAGTGCTACATATATCTGCTCCGACAAAACAGGAACGCTGACTCAGAACAAAATGACAGTCAGCAGGCTTTGCTCGCCGCTCGGCGAAACGGATTTCGACAGCAACGAGGCAAAGGAGCTGCTTGGCTACGCCGCCCTTTGCTGTAACGCAAGTGCAGACAGCGGCGAACCTACCGAAAAAGCAATCGTTGCGGCGGCTGAAAAAGCAAAAGCAAAAATCCAAGCAACAAGATTGAGTGAAATTCCTTTCAATTCAAGGGATAAAATGATGAGCGTGACCGTCAAAATCGGTGAAGAAACAAAAATCATCATCAAAGGCGCTCCCGAAAAAATACTGCCGCTTTGCAACAACAGCGGTAACGCCGCCTACCTTTGCAACTCGATGGCAGAGGAGGGCTTGCGAGTGCTTGCCGTTGCCGCAGACAGCCGTTTGCTCGGCTTAATTGCAATCGAAGACCCCGAACGCCGTGAAGCAAAGGCGGCAGTTTCAACCTGCAAGCAGGCAGGCATAACGCCGATTATGATAACGGGTGACAATCCGAAAACCGCACAGGCAATCGCCAAAAGAATCGGCATTGCCGATGAAAGCACCGAGGTCGTAAGCGGCTCTGCGCTCGATGAAATGAGCGATGAGGAGCTTGGCAGGAGGCTGAAAAAAGCAAGAGTTTTTGCAAGAGTTACCCCCGAACACAAGGTCAGAATCGTCAAGGCACTGCGTGCGGCAGGCGAGGTCACGGCAATGACGGGTGACGGCGTTAACGATGCTCCTGCGCTGAAAGCCGCCGACATCGGCTGTGCAATGGGCAAGAACGGCACAGAGGTTGCCAAGGGTGCAGCGGATATTGTTCTGGCCGACGATAATTTCGCAACGATTGTCAAGGCGGTGCGTGAGGGCAGAGGCATTTACGACAACATCAAAAAGGTCGTTCACTTTTTGCTGAGCAGCAATGTCGGCGAAATTATGCTTGTTTTTGTTGCAGGGCTGATGAACCTGCCATCGCCAATGCTCCCGATACAGCTTCTCTGGACAAATCTCGTCACGGATTCCCTGCCCGGTATGGCACTTGGAGTTGAAAAAATCGACAAGGACATTATGAAGCGCCGACCGCTTCACCCGAAGGCAAACCTTTTTGATTTCGGCGGCTGGCTCGATATTGCGCTTGAGGGTATGCTCATCGGCTCTTTTGCGTTGCTCGGCTTTGTGCTTTCGGAGCATTTTTGGGGCATAGCTTGCGCAAGAACGGTCTGCTTTTGCGTTTTGAGCCTCTCCGAGCTTGTTCACGCCTTCAACTGCCGCTCACGGCTTTCGCTGTTCAAGGTCGGCGTTTTTTCAAACATCAAGCTCAGCCTTTCTTTCCTTATCTGCGCCGCATTGCAGATTGCCGTCTGCTCCGTGCCGTGGCTCTGCGAGGTTTTCAACACCGTTCCGCTCGGAACAGCTCAATGGCTGCTCGTTGCCGCCCTGAGCATTGCGATTTTGCCAATCGTTGAGCTGACAAAAACACTCAAATTTGACAAACGGCGCTCATCGGGATATAATTCCTCTCGGTGATTTGATTGAAAAAAGCTTTCCCGAAAAAAAAATTATTATCGCTCGCATTAAGGCTTGCAGTTCTCGGCGTGATATTCACGCTCGTTGCGCTCAATTACGACAGCCTTGTTAACATCGATGTGCGTGCGCTCGTCGAACATTCGGCAAGCCGAGAGCTTGCGGCGCTCATCTGCATCGGCATATTTGCGCTCAAGGGCATTACCTTTGTCATACCCGCAATGCTCATCTATGTTTCGGTCGGAATGGCGTTCAGCACCTCCTCTGCCCTGCTGATAAGCCTTGCAGGAATTGCGCTGGAGGTTACGGTGACCTATCTGCTCGGCGTTGCTCTTGGCGGAGATTATGTCACAAAGCTCATCAAAAAAGCAAAAAACGGCGAAAAGCTGCTGAATATGAAAGACGGCAAAAAGTTCACTTCCGTTTTCGTGATTCGTGTCCTGCCCGTGTTCCCGATTGATTTTGCAAGCCTTTTCTTCGGCTCGCTCAAGCTCGGCTTCGTCAAATATCTTTTAATCAGCGTTGCAGGCATTGCGCCAAGGGTAATACTCTTCACCCTCTTGGGCAACAAGATTTACGATTACCTGCCGATGGAGCTTTTGCTCAAAGCCGCACTCTGCCTTATTCCGCTTGCGGCGGTCGTTTTGGTTATTCGCCTTATTTTTAAGCAAAAGAAACAAAGCAAAGGCATTGCGCAGAGCGAAAATTATAATTAAAGCTATTGCTATTTTAAAATAAATGTGTTAAACTATCATTGTACGGTTAATGTTGAGAGTGGGCTTTACAAGTCCGCTCTCTTGTTTTTGTAAAGGAGAATTATCAACTATGGCAAAAGGAAAGGGCGGCAACACAGTTGCGGCTGTTACGGCAATCGCAGAGCCTATTGCCCAAAGCCTCGGACTCAAGCTTTGGGATGTTCGCTTTGTTAAAGAGGGCGCAACCTGGTACTTACGCATTTTCATCGATAAAGAGGGCGGTGTCGGCATTGACGACTGCGTTGATATGAGCCACGCCTTAGACAAACCGCTTGACGAAGCAAACCCAATCGAGCAGAGCTACTGCTTGGAGGTCAGCTCCCCCGGAACAGACCGTGAGCTTACTCGCCCTGCACATTTCGATGCATATATCGGCTCGGCAGTCAAGGTTCGTCTTATTCGTCCCCTCGAAACGGGCGAAAGGGAATTCAGCGCAACTCTCTTAGACCACGATGCAGCATCGTTCACCGTTCAAACCGAGGAACGCACATTGGTAATCAACCGCAAGGAAGCAAGCTGGATAAAGCTTGACGACAGCGGCATATTTAATAAATAACCGAAAGGATTGATAGACAAAATGGATAATAAGGAATTTTTTGAGGCAATAAAGCTCCTTGAAAAGGAAAAAGGCATCCCCGCAGAAATCCTTTGCGAGCGTATTCAAGCCGCAATCGTTTCAGCAATCAAGGGTGAACAGGGCAGAGACATCGGCTACTGCGATGTTGATTTTGAGGAAGGCACAATGGCAGTTTACCTGCGTAAAAACGTTGTCAGCGAAATCACCGACCCGATCACAGACCTCCTCCCCGAAGAGGCTCAGCGCTACAAAAAGGGTGCAATCCCAGGTGACATCGTTGAAATCCCGCTTGAAACCAAGGATTTCAGCCGTATTGCCGCAAGCACAACCAAGAACGTTATTCGTCAAGGCATCCGTGAAGCAGAGCGCAGCCAGATGAAGCAGGAATTCCAGAGCAAGCATCAGGAGCTTGTCACCGTTAAGGTCATCACAGTTGACCCCGAAACGGGCAACGCCTCCGTTGAATTCGGCAAGGGTGAATCCATCCTGCCCAAGACCGAGCAGATCCCGGGCGAAGAGCTTAAGCCGGGCGATTTTGTTAAGGTTTATGTTGTTGACATCCGTGAGGGCGAAAAGAGCGGCGTTAAGGCAATGATTTCACGCACACATCCCGGTCTTGTACGCAGACTCTTTGAGGAAGAAATCCCCGAAATCAGCGACGGCACAGTTGAAATCAAATCAATCAGCCGTGAGGCAGGCTCACGCACAAAGGTTGCCGTTTACAGCACAGACGAAAATGTTGACGCAATCGGTTCATGCATCGGTTCAAGAGGCAACCGTGTCAGCAAGATTGTCGATATGCTCCGTGGTGAGAAAATCGACATCGTTAAATACAGCGAAAACCCCGCAGAATTTGTTGCCGCATCACTTGCTCCTGCTGATGTTATCAGCGTTGAAATCCTTGATGATGCGCCCAACTCCTGCTGTGTAACCGTTCCCGATAATCAGCTTTCGCTCGCAATCGGCAACAAGGGTCAGAACGCCCGTCTTGCCGCAAGACTCACAGGCTGGAAAATCGATATTAAGCCCGAAAGCGGTTTCTTCGAGATCAAAGAATAAGATTTTGGCGGTGACATAATGAACAAACCTAAAAAAATCCCCATGCGCAAATGCCTGGGGTGCAACGAGATGAAGCCTAAGCAAGAGCTTATCCGTGCGGTGCGTTCACCCGAGGGCGATATTTCGCTCGACCTCACGGGCAAAAAGAACGGCAGAGGCGCATATATCTGCCGCAATCAAAAATGTTTAACCGTTGCAATCAAGGCAAAGCGCTTTGAGCGTGCCTTCGGTTGCACCATTGCTGATGAAATTTACCAAAGTATGCTCGATACGCTTGAGCAGAATGAACTCAATTAAGGAGGATAAGGCATGGCAGGAATTAAATACAGAATTCACGAAGTCGCTAAGGACTTCGGCAAATCAAGCAAGGTCGTGCTCGATTTGCTCACACAATATTTTGACGACACCAAAAACCACATGACCGCTCTTGAGGATAAGGAGCTGGACATCGTTTTTGAAACCTTCACCCAGAACAATCAGGTTGCAAGCTTCGATGAATATTTCGCAACCGCAAACGAAGCACCTGCTCAGCCCGCAAAAAAGGCAGAAAAAACAGCTAAAGCCGCAAATGCAAAGGCTGAAGCACCTAAGAAAAGCGAAAAGGCAGAGCAGAGCAAGCCCAAGCAGAGCGAGCAGGCACAGCCTCAGAAGAAAGAGAAAGAGCGTGGTCCGCTTCAGGCAAGAACCAAGGGCGAAAAGCGCACAATCGATACAAGAGCTGACAATGTTCAGCTTGACAAATATAACGAGCGTTATGAGAACATCGTTCCCGTAAACAAATCCGAGGGTATTCAGGATTCATCGGTACGCAAGCAGAAGCTTAAACAAAAATCGCAGCAGTACCGCAAGCAGGGTATGCGCTCACGCCGCCGTGAAACCGAGGCTGAAAGGCTCAAGAGAATTGCCGCAGAGCGTGCAAGCAAGACCATCACCGTTACGATTCCCGAGGAAATCACAGTCGGCGACCTTGCTCTTATGCTCAAAATGACCGCCGCAGAGGTTATCAAAAAGCTCTTCTCACTCGGTCAGATGGCAACAATCAACGATGTGCTTGATTTTGACACAGCCGAAATCGTTGCAACAGAGCTTGGCGCAAAGGTTAAAAAAGAGGTCGTTGTCACGATTGAGGATAGAATTATTGATGCTTCCGACGATGATGACACAAACCTCGAAACAAGGAATCCCGTTGTTGTTGTCATGGGTCACGTTGACCACGGCAAGACCTCACTCCTTGACGCAATCCGTGACACCTCGGTCACTTCAACCGAGGCAGGCGGCATCACTCAGCACATCGGTGCTTACCGTGTAACCGTTGCAGGCGGCGAGCAGATCACATTCCTTGATACTCCCGGTCACGCCGCATTCACCTCAATGCGTGCCCGTGGCGCACAGGCAACAGATATTGCAGTTCTTGTTGTTGCCGCCGATGACGGCATTATGCCCCAGACAGTTGAGGCAATCAACCACGCAAAAGCTGCCGATGTCAGCATCATTGTTGCAATCAACAAGATGGATAAGCCTGACGTTAACCCCGAAAGAATTATGCAGCAGCTCACCGAATATGAGCTTATTCCCGAAGAATGGGGCGGCGATACAATTTGTGTACCCGTTTCAGCACATACTAAGATGGGCATTGATACCTTGCTTGAGAATATCCTCCTTGTTGCAGAGATGAAGGAGCTTAAAGCTAACCCCAACCGTGCGGCAAAGGGTATTGTTATCGAAGCAAGGCTTGACAAGGGTCGTGGTCCGATTGCAACCCTCCTTGTTCAGAACGGTACTCTCCACTCAGGCGATATTATCGTTGCAGGCACCTCCGTCGGTCGTGTCCGTGCAATGGTCGATGAGCACGGCAAGAGCGTTAAGGCAGCAGGTCCTTCCTGCCCCGTTGAGATTATGGGTCTTGCCGAAGCACCGCAGGCTGGCGATGTTTTCGATGCCGTTTCCGACGAACGCCTTGCTCGTGAGCTTGTTGAACAGCGCAAGCAGAAAATCAAGGATGAGCAGTTCAAATCAATCCAAAAGGTTACTCTTGATAACCTCTTCACCTCATTGCAGGCAGGCGAGGTCAAGGACCTCAACGTTATCGTTAAAGCCGATGTTCAAGGCTCGGCAGAGGCTGTTAAGCAGAACCTTGAAAAACTCTCAAACGATGAGGTTCGTGTTCGTGTTATTCACAGCGGCGTTGGTGCAGTCAGCGAGAGCGATGTTATGCTCGCAAACGCTTCAAACGCAATTATCGTCGGCTTCAATGTTCGACCTGACCCTGTTGCTCAGGTCAATGCAGAGCGTGACGGTGTTGAAATGAGAATGTACCGCATCATCTACGATTGCATCGAAGAAATCGAAGCCGCAATCAAGGGTATGCTTGCACCGAAGACCCGTGAGGTCGTTCAGGGCAGAATTGAGGTTCGTAATGTTATCACGATTTCCTCAGTCGGCAACGTTGCAGGCTGTTATGTGCTTGACGGTAAGGTTACTCGCAGCTCCAAGATCCGTGTTGTCCGTGACGGCATCGTTATTGCCGAGGATGAAATGGCAAGCCTCAAGCGCTTCAAGGACGATGTTAAAGAAGTTGTTTCGGGCTACGAATGTGGTATCACCCTCAACAAATTCAACGATATTAAGGTCGGCGATATTTTCGAAAGCTTCATTATCGAAGAATACCGTGACTAATTTATGAAAGGCAAAGGCGGAGGGCTTACCTCCGCCACCATATATTATGGCAAGCTATAAAACCGACAGAGTTGCGGAGGACATCAAGCGTGAAATCATCGCAATCATCCGTGACGAGATCAAAGACCCCCGTGTTCAAGGCAAGCTTTTAACCGTAGTGCGTGTTGAGGTTTCGGGCGATCTTTCCTATGCAAAGGCGTATATCAGCGCAATGGAGGGCTTGGATGCCGCAAAAGAGGCAGTCAAGGGTCTGACAAGCGCTTCGGGCTACATCCGCAAGCAGGTCAGCCAGGCTTTGCGCCTGCGCAAAACACCCGAAATCAAATTCATCGCAGACGATTCCATCGAACACGGTATGAGCATTGCGAAAATGCTCAAGGATTTGGGCTAAAGCCCGATATTATTTAAAAGGAGGCTGAAAATGAACATCAGCCTGAACGAAGTGGCAGCTTTCCTCAAGAGCCACGATAATTATACGATCCTCACCCACGGCCATCCCGACGGTGACACCTTGGGCTCGGGTTACAGCATTTGCCTTATGCTCAGAGCATTGGGCAAAAAAGCCAATGTTATTAACAACGATGAAATCCCTCGCAAGTTCAATTACCTTGTAACGGACAAGCAAAGCTTTGAGGAGCAAACCGTTATCAGCGTTGATATTGCGGATGCGAACCTTATGGGCAGCAAAATTCAGCCGATTTACGAAAACAGGGTTGAATTATGTATTGACCACCACGCATCAAACCGCAGCTATGCAAAGCTCGAATATGTTGATGCCACCGCTTCGGCAACGGCTGAAATTATTTTTGAGCTTATCGGTCTGCTCGGCATCGAATGTGACAAGCAAATTGCGGACAGACTCTACACAGGCATCACAACCGACACGGGCTGTTTCCGCTATGCTAATGTTACGCCGAGAACTCACCGCATTGCCGCCGAGCTTATGACGATGGGCGCAGATGCCGCAGGCATCAATGTTGCAATGTTTGAAACGAAAACACGCACCTATGCCGCACTTGAAAAGCTCGCTTTAGAGGGAATGGAATTTTATTTTGACGGCAAATGTGCAATTATGACGATAACGCAGGCTATGTTTGAGCAGAGCGGCTCGAACGAGGGCGAATGTGACGGAATTGCCGCAATGCCCCGACAAATTGAGGGCGTTAAGGTCGGCGTAACGATTCGTGAACGCAGGGACGGCGGCTACAAGGCATCCGTTCGCACGCATAGCCCCGTTGACGCTTCCGCAATCTGTGCGGCATTCGGCGGCGGCGGTCACAAAAACGCCGCAGGCTGTACTCTGACCGATTCGCTTGAAGAAAGCAAGGCCATGCTGCTGAAGGTTATAGGTGAGGCCGTATGACGGGTGTAATTTTTCTCGATAAGCCCAAGGGTATGACCTCTTTCGTTGCCGCAAACCGTGTCAAGCGCAGGCTCAGCGCAAAAAAGAGCGGTCACACAGGCACGCTCGATCCGATGGCAACAGGTGTGCTTGTTGTTATGCTCGGCGGCGCAACAAGGTTCATTGACTTTTTGCCCACGCACGACAAGGCATACAAAGCAACCGCAAGGCTCGGCATCACAACCGATACGCTTGACATTGAGGGTGAAATTCTCACCCAAACGCAATCTGCCGTAACCAAGGCTCAGCTTGAGCAGGCTTTGCTCGGCTTTTCGGGCGAAATTGAACAAGTTCCACCGATGTATTCCGCACTCAAGCGTGACGGCAAAAAGCTTTATGAGCTTGCCAGAGA
>CAYQRS010000014.1:0-16880 GCA_964419825.1 uncultured Eubacteriales bacterium | reverse complement strand
CGGTGGCTCTTTACAGTGAAAAAGTTATGGACCATTTCAGAAATCCACGCAATGTCGGTGTGATTGAGAATGCTGACGGCATCGGTGAAGTCGGCAACGCCAAATGCGGCGATATAATGAAAATATATTTAAAAATCGAAAACGGCATAATTGCCGATGTTAAGTTTGAAACCTTCGGCTGTGGCAGCGCGATTGCTTCAAGTTCAATGGCAACCGAGCTGATCAAGGGCAAGCCCTTGGCGCAGGCACTTGAGCTGACAAATAAGGCTGTTGTTGAGGCTCTTGACGGCTTGCCAGCACACAAGCTGCATTGCTCTGTGCTGGCTGAGGAGGCAATCAAAGCGGCGGTCAAGGATTATTACGATAAAAACGGTATCGATTACGATTGCTCGCTTTTTCCTGATTGTGCAAGCTGTGCCCATTGCGGCGAGTGCTGATTTTGCGCCATCGGCTTGATTATGCCACACCGGTTGTGGTATAATGCAATGGATGAAAGAGGTGACGCTTATGCTTATTTCAACAAGAGGGCGCTACGCATTGCGTGTTTTGATTGACCTTGCCGAGCACGGCGGAAACGGCTATGTTCCGATGAAGGATGTTGCACAAAGGCAGGGCTTATCGCTTAAATATTTAGAGCGGATAATCCCTGTTTTGACCAAAAACGGCATCATCGAGGGCGTACAGGGAAAGGGCGGCGGTTATCGCCTTGTTAAACCTCCCGAGGAATGTCGAATCGGCGATATATTGCGCCTTACCGAGGGTGACCTTGCGCCTGTTGCATGCCTTGAGAGCGGCGCAAAGCCCTGCGAAAGAGCCTTTGAATGTCGCACTTATCCCCTTTGGGTTGAATTTAATCGGCTTGTGAACGATTTCTTTGACGGCAAAACTCTTGCCGATATTATCAGAACCGATTTAGCAGATAATTATTCGATTTAATCGAGTAATTACCTGCTTTTTTATTCACAGCCAACGCCTCTGCCTGATTTGCTCGAAAAAAATAAATCCAAAGCAGAAAAAACTCTCCGCAGGCTCATTGCCGCACGGAGAGTTCGTTTTTTATTTGCCGCAAAGCTCGTTGGAGAGGGCTTCAATTTGTGCCTTGCTTTCGTCATTGAGTGCGGAGAGAATTTTCACGCCGTTTTCGGCAAAGGTTATATCCTTGCTCTTTTCAAACATCGTGGTCATAACCTTGGCGGCAACGGGTGCCCAGCTTCCGTTTTCGACCAGCGCAATCTTCTTGTTGCGTATGCCTCTTTCGGTCAGACCGTGAATAAAGGCTTTCATAAACGGGAAAACATCTGCATTGTAAGTGATTGTGGCGAGAACGATTTTGCTGTATTTGAATGCGTTTTCAATCGCTTTGGACATATCGCAACGGGCGAGGTCGGTTAAAATAACATCGTCACAGCCGTTTTCGGCAAGCTTTTCGGCAAGCAGCTCGGCGGCTTTTCTTGTGTTGCCGTAAACAGAGCTGTAAGCAATCATAACGCCGTCACTTTCGCTTTGGTATGATGACCAGGTGTTGTAAAGTCCGATATAGTAGCTGAGGTTTTCACTCAAAACAGGACCGTGCAGGGGGCAGATTTTTTCTATATCAAGACCTTGAGCCTTTTTGAGCAGCGCTTGAACCTGCGCACCGTATTTGCCGACGATGCCGATATAGTATCTCCTTGCTTCGTCAGTCCAATCCTCATCTGCATCAAGTGCGCCGAATTTGCCGAAGCCATCAGCAGAGAAAAGCGTTTTGTCAAAGCTGTCGTATGTTACGATAACCTCAGGCCAATGCACCATCGGCGCTGTGATGAAATTCAGGCAATGCTTGCCGAGTGAAAGCGTATCACCCTCGCCAACTGTGATTCTGCGCTCCGCATAATCGTTGCCGAAAAAGTTTTTCATCATTCCAAAAGCCTTTGCGGAGGAAACAACTGTTGCCTCGGTGTACTTTTGTAGGAATATGTCAATGCTCGCCGAGTGATCGGGCTCCATGTGCTGAATAACAAGATAATCGGGCTTTCTGCCGTTCAAAAGCTGTTCGAGGTTGCTGAGCCATTCGTCTGTGAAGCCGATGTCAACCGTATCCATAACGGCGATTTTTTCGTCAAAAATTGCGTAAGAATTGTAGGCGATTCCGTTCGGAATGGGATACTGTCCCTCAAACAAATCGGTTTTGCGGTCATTTACGCCGATGTATTTTATATCTTCGGTTATGTACATTTTTCTCTTCCCCTTAAAGGAGCTTTCAGCCCTGCACAGGCAGAACCGAAAACTCCATTTTAATGTTTAATAATTCTCTTTTTTAATTTCAAAGTAGCTTTGCGGATGCTTGCAAACAGGGCAAACCTCAGGGGCTTTTAAGCCGACTGCAATGTGACCGCAGTTGCGACATTCCCAAATTTGAACCTCGCTTTTTTCAAAAACCTTTTGCATTTCAAGGTTGTTGAGCAGGGCACGGAATCTGTCCTCATGGGCCTTTTCGATTGCGCCGACTCCTCTGAACTGCTCTGCAAGCTCCGTGAAGCCCTCAGCTTCGGCATCCTTTGCCATACGCTCGTACATATCAGTCCATTCGGCGTTTTCACCGCCTGCGGCTTCGTTGAGGTTCTCCTCGGTGCTTCCGATTCCGCCGAGGGCTTTTAGCCAAAGCTTGGCGTGTTCTTTTTCGTTTTCCGCTGTTTGCAGGAAAAGCTCGGCAATCTGTTCAAAGCCCTGCTTTTTTGCAACCGAAGCGAAGAAAGTGTATTTGTTTCGTGCCTGTGATTCGCCTGCAAAAGCCTCAAGCAGGTTTTGCTCCGTTTTTGTGCCTGCGTAGATGTTTCTTGCGTTTTTGCTCATTTCCTTTTCCTCCGTTTGAATTTGTGTGCTGTAATTATTTATTTGAAGAAATTTCAAAAATATTCAGTAATATTTGGATTTCTTGATTATATAATATCAATAATCATTACTGTTTTCTGCGATTAGGTCACATAACGGCATTGACTTTTGCTGATTGCGATTATATAATTGTTTATAATATATGTCAACAGAAAAGCGGAGGAGTTTTAAAATGAAAATAGCGGTAACTTACGAAAATGGCGAGGTATTTCAGCATTTTGGTCACACCCAAAGCTTCAAAATCTATGAGGTTGAGAATGGAAAAATCGTCAAATCAACCGTAATGCCAACCCTTGGCAGCGGTCACGGCGCTCTTGCGGGCTTTTTGCAGTTGAATGGCGTGAGTGTTCTGATTTGCGGCGGAATCGGCGGCGGTGCGCAGAACGCTCTTGCTCAAGCAGGCATTGAGCTCTTCGGCGGCGTTTGCGGCAATGCGGATAAGGCGGTTGAAGCATATCTCGGCGGCAAGCTTTTGTTCAACCCGAATGTGAAATGCAGCCACCACGACCATGAGCACGGCGAGGGACACACCTGCGGTGACCACGGCTGCGGCGGCAACTGCTCGCATTGAGGCAAAAATATGAGTGTTGAAAAAATGTACAGCGAGTTTTTCCCTTTTTGGGCAAGTCTGCCGCAGGAGGATAAGGACTTAATATGCTCAAACACCAAAAAATCGGTTTACCGCAAGGGGCAAACAATTCATAACGGCAATGAATGTTCAGGCGGAATTATTGTCAAAAGCGGCTGTGTAAGAGTTTACATCCTCTCGGAGGAGGGGAAGGAGGTCACGCTTTATCGCCTGTACAGCGGCGATATGTGTATGCTTGCCGCCTCCTGCGTTTTGCAGTCAATCACCTTTGATGTAACCGTCGATGCTGAGGAATATACGGAATGTTATAACATCAGCAGTTCGGTTATGAATGAGATTTCTTCAAGAAACAAGGATATGAAAATCTATATGCTCGAAACCGCCTTGAGCCGTTTTTCGGCTGTTATGTGGTCAATGGAGCAGATTTTGTTTATGAGCTTCGATAAGCGCCTTGCAATTTTCCTGCTTGATGAAATTGCAAAAAACGGCGGCGATTGCATTGACCTGACTCATGAGCAAATTGCAAAATATATGGGCTCAGCCCGTGAGGTTGTTTCGAGAATGCTTAAATATTTTTCCAATGAGGGCATTGTTGAGCTTTATCGGGGCGGCGTGAAAATTAAGGATAAGGCAAAACTGAAAAAAATCGCATTATGAAAAAACGAGCGGCTCTGCTTCAGCGGAGCTGCTCGTTTGGCTTTATTTGAGCATTGCGAGGATTTCGTCCTTGCCTCTTGCGCCGACTGCCTGCTTGATAACCTTGCCGTTTTGGATCACCGCAAGCATCGGTATGCTTGTCACGCCGAAGGCTTGAGCAAGCTCAAGGCTTTCGTCAACATTAACCTTGCCAAAAACAAATTCGGGGTGCTCCTGCGCAAGCTGATGGATGAGCGGCGCAACCATTTTGCACGGTCCGCACCAATTGGCATAGAAATCGAGTAAAACGGTTTTTTCGCTTTTCAAAACCTCTTTTTCAAAATTAGCTTGATTAACATTTATTACGCTCATTTCAATTCTCCTTAATCCTTTGATTTATAGTAAAGCATACAGTGGCAATAGCCCTCAAAATTCGGGTCGGCGATTTGCTTGCGGAATTCTTCGCAGATGCACTTGTTTTCAGGCGTTTTTTGCAATCTGCAAGGGCAGTAGCCACCCTTTGCTTTCAAGCCTGCCTTGATTTCGGCAACAATTTCGCTGTTTTCGTTGAGCTTAACTGACATATTGTGTGCCCTCCTTTGATATGAGTATAACCGAAAGCGTTGCTGTTCTTCCGTGACAAGGTTACATTTGTTGACTTTTAGCTGCTTTTTTGCTATCATTCCATTATGAAGGAGAAATGAAAATGCTTGAAATCAGAAAAATCAAAAAGGAATATCGGAGCGGTTCAAACAAGGTTACCGCCCTCGATGATGTGAGCGTTAATTTTCGAGATAACGAATTTGTTGCGATTCTCGGTCCATCGGGTTCGGGCAAAACAACTCTGCTAAATATCATCGGCGGTCTTGACCGCTATGACAGCGGCGAACTGCGCATAAACGGCAGAAGCACAAAAAAATACAGCGACAAGGATTGGGATGCATACCGCAACCATTCCGTCGGCTTTGTGTTCCAAAGCTACAACCTTATTCCGCACCAAAGCGTGCTGAGCAATGTTGAGCTTGCGCTGACTCTTTCGGGTGTCAGCCCCGATGAACGCAGGCGCAGGGCAATCGAGGTGCTTGAAAAGGTTGGCTTGGGCGATCAGCTCAACAAAAAGCCGAACCAAATGTCAGGCGGTCAGATGCAGCGTGTTGCGATTGCGAGAGCCTTGGTCAATGACCCCGAAATTCTGCTCGCCGATGAGCCGACGGGTGCGTTGGATTCCAAAACAAGTGTGCAGATAATGGAGCTGATTCAAGAGATTGCCAAGGATAGGCTTGTTATTATGGTAACGCATAACCCGAAGCTTGCCAAAGCCTATGCCAACCGAATAATCCGCATTAGAGACGGCAAAATCCGCAAGGATACTAACCCTTGCCACGAAAAAGCGCCGAAGGCAGAATCGACCAAAAGTGAAAAAGAAAAGCATACTTCAATGAGCCTTAAAACCGCACTCGGTTTGAGCTTTAACAATCTTCTCACCAAAAAAGGCAGAACGCTTTTGACCTCCTTTGCCGGCAGTATCGGCATAATCGGTATTGCGCTGATTTTGGCGCTTTCAAGCGGTATGCAGGCTTATATCGACGGCATAGAGAAGGATACCCTTTCATCATATCCGTTGACAATTCAAACGGAAAGCTTCGATTTGAGCAGCTTTTTATCCTCATCAAGCTCTCAAAAGTATAAGGAACATTCAAACGATAAGGTTTATTCTAAGCCCACCTTGCAGGATTCGGTGAGCAGCTTTAACACTCAGATGCAGAAGAATGACCTTAAAAAATTCAAAAATTTTCTGCAACTCAATGAGGAAATCGCAACCCTCTGCACAGATATTAAGTACGGCTACGATATTGATATGCAGATTTTCAAATCAGATACCTCAAACGGCGTTTATCAGGTAAGACCGAATTATGTTTTTGCCGATATGGGTGTTACCGATGCCGATATTTGGGAGGAGCTTATAGGCGATGCCAACCTGCTTGATAAGCAGTATGATATATTGGCAGGTGCATGGCCGCAGAAATACGATGAGCTTGTTCTCTTTGTTGATGAGAATAACGAGATAAGTGACCTTACGCTTTATGCGCTCGGTCTTGCCGATATAAGCGAGCTTGAGGCTTCAAGCTCCTCTGAGCAGGAGAGCGAGGAGGAAATTGAGCTTGAGGGCTTTGAATACAGCGAATTCCTCAACCTCACCTTTAAATATGTTCCCTCAACCGCGTTTTATCAAAATGACGGCAAAAAGTGGGTTGACCGCAGTGACGATGAAAGCTATATGACGGCAATCGTCAACGCCGCACCTGAGCTGAAAATCGTCGGCGTTGCAAGACCCAAGGAGGATGCGCAGTCAACCGTTGACGGCGGCACGATTGGCTATCTCAGCTCCCTGACTGATTTCGCCCTGTTCCAAGCGAACAACAGCAAAATCGTAAAAGCGCAGAAAGAAAACCCCGATGTTGATGTTTTCACGGGGCTGCCCTTTAAAAGCGAAAGCAAGGCTTCAAATGTAACGGGCACATCTGCCTTTGTCAGCCCGAAGCCCGAATTCTCAGCCAAGGTGAGCGGTATGCCGCAGGCGGAATACACCGCAAACAGCACCGATGCAACGGTTATGACAGAGGATGAAATATATCAGTATGTTGATGAGAATTTCAGCGGTGAGGATGCCGAGCGGATGAAAGAGCTTATCCGTTTAACTCTCAAGGATATACGCACCTCGACTGACCGCAAAAAGCTTATGGGCTATCTTGATGAAGCAACGCAGGGTGCGGATATTTCCTCTGCCGATGTTTACTCAATGCTTCAGCTTATGAATAAGGATATGAAGCTGCAACTGCTTTCGGCTGTTATTGTGGCTGTAAAAAGCGGCGAAGCTCCTGATTTGCCAACTGCGGATGAAATCAAAAACAACGCTTCAAGCAATAACTCTTCCTCCGCAAGCGGCGGCACAGACTCCTCAAACAAGGGCGAAGCAAAGCCGCAGTATTCCGATTCAACACTTGAAGAAAACCTCGCTTTGCTCGGTGCTGCCGATGTTCAAACGCCGACAAGCATCCAAATTTACCCCATCAATTTTGAGGCAAAGGAACGCATTGTTGAAATAATCGAAGAATACAACAAGCAGCAGGTTGAGCAGGGCAATGATGAAAATGTGATTTCCTACACCGATTATGTTAACCTGATTATGTCATCGGTCACTTCAATCATCAACATCGTGACCTATGCGTTGGTTGCCTTTGTTGCAATCTCGCTGATTGTTTCGTCGATTATGATTGGAATTATCACCTATATTTCCGTTTTGGAGCGCACAAAGGAAATCGGTATTCTCCGTTCAATCGGTGCTTCCAAAAAGGATATTTCCCGTGTTTTCAATTCGGAAACAATCATTGTCGGCTTGACCTCGGGCATAATCGGCGTTGCGGTAACGCTTGTGCTGACTGTGCCGATCAATGCGATAATCAAAGCGCTTTCGGGCATTTCGGGCTTGGCATCGCTGCCGTTTGTCGGCGCGGTTGCGTTGATTGGAATTAGCGTGGTTCTGACCGTGATTGCCGGCTTGATTCCCTCAAGGGTTGCTGCCAAAAAAGATCCCGTTGAAGCGTTAAGAAGCGAATAACAAAAAATAAAGCCATCCGAAAAGAGCGATTCTTCTCGGATGGCTGTTTTAATGCCGTGATTATTTGTGGTTTTTGATATAGTGCTTATAGAATTTAACGCAATGTGCAACCTCGCTTACGCCGATGTTTTCGTTTGCAGCGTGCATTGCGCCAAGCTGTTGGTTGCTCATTTTAATCGGTGTGAAACGCAAGCAGTTATCGGCAACAGCCTCGTAATGGCGGCAGTCTGTGCCGCCTGTCATGATGTAGGGAATGATGCCTGCATCGGGGTAACATTCGTTGATGCACTTTGAAAGGTAGCCGTATTCCTCGCCGTTGTAATCAACGCAGTTTGATGCGCTTCTTGCGTGGATAACCTCTAATTCAAGGTCATATTTGTCGGCGTACTTTTTGAGTACGGCAAGTGATTCCTCTGCATTCTGGTGCGGTGAGGGACGCAGGTTACAAACAACATAAGCCTCGGTCGGGATAACGTTCGGGGTTTTTGAGCCCTCTGCCATTGTGAAAGCAAAGGTTGTTGAAATAAGAGCTTCGCCCATTGTGTTAACGGCAGGGAGAACCTTGTTCAAAAGACCTTTAAACAGCCACATATTGCCGAGAATCAAGCGGAAGGGGAAGCTGAGTATCGGAGCTGCACCCTCAAACATTGCAAGTGCAGGACCTTCGATTTTGCAGGTGAAGGGGTGAGCCTTTTCAACCTCTGCAACGAATTTTGCGAGCCTTGCCATTGGCGTGTTTTTCGGCGGAGTTGAGGAGTGACCGCCCTTGCCCTTGGCTTTGATTTTAACATCGATATAGCCCTTTTCAAGCACACCGATTGCAGCGCACCAGCCGTTCATACCTGGCAGAACATCACGCAGAATTGCGCCGCCCTCATCCATTGCAACAGCAAGCTGAACGCCTTTTGATTTGAGGTAATCAATAATCATCGGAGCGCCGTCGCCCGAAATTTCTTCGTTGACGGAGCAGGAGAGGTAAATATCGCAGGGCGGCTCAAAGCCCTCTGCAATAAGCTCATCGATTGCCTGAAACTCTGCAAAAACTGTTGATTTGCAGTCCATAGCACCTCTGCCGTGGATGATGCCGTTTTCAATGTCGCCTGAGAACGGATCACGCTCCCAAGTCGGCTCATCGGCTGTGACAACATCCTGATGGCCCATAAGAAGCAAGCCCTTGCGCTTCGAGTCTTTACCCGGCAGGCGGAGCAGGAGGTTGCCTTCGATTTCGGTAACTTCCATTTTTGCAAAAACATTCGGGAAGTTCTTTTTCATAACCTCGTGAAGCTTGTAGAACTGAGTGAGATCGGTGTTGCCACGCAAGGAAATTGTGGGCACCTTGATCATTTCAGCCAGCTTCTCGGCATAGTCCTGCGCCTCGGCATCGGTCGGGTTGATTGCAGGAGCGTTTGTGTTCGGCGTTGCCTTGATTTTTGCGGCACGGATTGAGGCGATTATAAGCATAATAACCAGAATACCGAGCAGGGCAAGCAATGCAAAACCTAAGTATTTCATTTCTATCTGTCCTTTCAAAAGGGATTTTGATTGCAATTATTATATCACTTTCTGAGCAATAAGTAAAGGGATTACAGCCGTAATCCCTTAAAAGCAGAAACAGGTGAAAGCCAAACAGGTTTCCGCCAAAAAATATGTGATTATGTTGTACACCTTGAGCGAGAACATTTTGCTCCTTGTGTCAAAATAAATCAGCGATAGCGATGCATCACTTTGGATGAAGCACAGACCGCCTGCCAAAAGCAGAAGTGCAGGGATTGTGTTGCCAAGCTTAAAAAGCTCAATGCCGATTCCGACCGCTTTAAGCATCATGACCGTGACGAAAATGCCGTAAATTACGGCAGGGATGAAAAACATCTCAAACCTAACGCCACGAATGAAGGTGAAAACAAAGAATACCGTTACGATGATTGCGGCGGTCAAAAGCTCTGCTTTGGTCAAAAACGGCTTGTCGGGCAGAAGCTCGGCTTGAATTTTGGCATAAGCGGCGCAAAAGAAAACGTGCGCTGTTATGAACCAGATTAAGCCGAGAATGAAGAAAAGCTTTCTGTTGCCCTTTGGGATGTGCAAAAACAAATCGCCGAACCATCCTGCAACAAGCGCACACAGCAACAGCTTCGTATATGGCGTGAAGCCGCCGCTGTGACGGATTGCTGTAACGCCGATGAGCAGATAACAGCTTGCGCAAATCATTTTGTAAAAAAGGCTGAGCAGGTTTTTGTTCGGCCACATTTGTTTGAGGTAAAGAGGAACAAAGATAAATTCCGTAACAACAAGTGCGGTGCAAGTGAAAACGCTTGACATAAACACTTACCTCCGTTTCGGTATTTATTTTTTCTTTTTATCCCAACGGCTGCGGAAGAAAAGCTGCCAGCTTAAAACAAGGCAAACTGCAAAAACAGCAGCGGCAATTCTGCCTGGCGTGAATTTTAAATCGCCTTTGATTTTTGAGCCGTCATTCAAGTGGATGTTTTTGATTGCCTCATTCAGCTCCTTTGCATCGGAGATTGCATAGGTTGCGGAGGTTGAATCGTTAACAAGGCTTTGTGCAGCTTCAAGAGCTTTTTCAAGCGTTGCAACCCTGTTCGGGGGGCAACCGTCTGTGTCAATCGCCTTGGCTGCGGTTATGCAGGCTGCGAGTGAATTTTTTTCGCTCATATTGTTTTCAAGGTAAGCGGAAAATTCAGCAGGGTAAGCCGTTTCGATAATCGTGTATCCCCTTGCAATCAGGTCATCCCAGCTGCGTGCCGAGTCGGTTCTGCCTGCGCTTTTTTCGGGAGCGGCAAAGGAAAACATACCGACACAGCCGAGCCTATCCACAAAGTACATCACACTGCGGTGCAAAACCACGCCGTCGGGGTTGACGGTTTGCATTTGTACGGCTGTATGGTGAAGCTTTGCCGTTTTCGTGATAAGGCTTATTGCGGCAGGATAGATGTTGCCCTTGTAATAGCCGATTATTTTAGCATCCTTGTCTGCCGCCCAATTGCTGACATTGCTTGCCGAAGCATCAATTCGCCAAGAAACGGGCGAGGTGATGCTCAATTCGGCATAAAGGCGTTCCGCCTCGTCAATGCTTGCGGCATCGATGATTATTTCCGCATTGCCGCCGATAATCGCATCTGCCTCGGTGTAGGTGATTGCTCCGCCGAGGCTTATATAGTCGGCTCCTGCCGTGAGCGCCTGCTCGATTTGCTCGGCGCTTGTGCAATAAGCGGCAAATTTAATGCCCTGTTCGGGCGACATATCAGGAGCTTGAGTTCCTGCGGCAAAGCAGCTCAAGCTCAGGACAAAGCAAAGGGCAACGATGGAAACTGTCTTAATAAATTTATGCATATTTTCTCCGTGTTATTTCAGGTTGATTTTGTGATTCATCAGCCAAGCACTGATATAGAAGAATAAGCAGGTGATTACAAGCTCAAAGATTACATCCGCAACGCCGAAAACAAGACCGCCCGAAGCCATTGCAGTTGTAACAATCTCAATGCCACTTGAAGAAATAAGCACCGAGAAGGGCACATAAGCCGAAAGAGCCGAGCTTGCGGTTTGAAGCAAGCCGTAGGTTACAACAAAAATCGCAATCGCAGGCAAAAAGCTCTGGCGCTGGAAGGGACGAACGTTGGAAAGAGTGATTGCAAAATAAATTTCTGCAATCAGGAATGTGATTTTGAGGAAAACACGAATGACAATTACCGAAAGAACCTTAAGCACGGCGGCTGTGTCGGGAATATCGGTGATTGTTGAGATAAGGATTTTGACCATCGCAATGTTCTCCGAACCGATTTGGTCGGTTGCGTACATATAAATTGCGGCGAAAATCAAAAGCACAGATGCGTAGCTGAGCAAAATCCAAAAGAAGGAAACGAGAGCCTTTGCAAAAAGCAACTGACCGCTTGTTACGGGCAGGGTGAATGAAAGATAGCCCTGGTCACGGAAAAGCGTTTTGTTAAAGTTGTTGATAACCATGAGCAGGGTGACAATGATAACCGCCATAGCGATAACGATAACCGCTATAAGCGAAATTGCAGTCATCCAGCTGATGTCGAACATAAGTGAAACTGCCAAGAAAGCGATGGCGGCGAATGCTGCCAAATAAACATTGGCGACCGAATGAAGTCCTGCCTTGAATTCGTTTTTAATGAGCTTACCAACCAAAGCTGAACACCTCCTTAAAGATTTCTTCAACGGTTTTGCCGCTTTCCTTTATCTGGTCGATTGTGGAATTGAGCTTAACCTGACCCTCGCCGATCATAAGCACGCTGTTGAAAATGCGCTCAACATCGTTAATGAGGTGTGTTGAGATAAGTACAGTTGATTTGTCTGCATAGTTGTTCATAATAACATCAAGGATTGCGCTCCTTGTTGCGGGGTCAACGCCGCCGAGCGGTTCGTCAAGGCAGTAGAGCTTTGCCGCACGGCTCATAACAATGAGAAGCTGAAGCTTTTCCTGCATACCCTTTGACATTGTTTTGATTTTCTGCTCAGGGTCGAGGTGGAAGCGGATGAGCATTTCATGCGCCTTAACCTTGTCGAAATCTGCGAAGAAATCCTGAAAATAGTCAATGGCATCTTTCGCTTTCATCCATTCAGGCAGATAGGTTCTTTCAGGCAGATAAGCGGTGATGGATTTTGTGTAAACGCCTGGCGCTTGACCGTCGATAAGCACAGTTCCGTCATAATCGTGAATCAAGCCTGTGAGAATTTTGATGAGTGAGGTTTTGCCGCAGCCGTTCGGACCGAGCAGACCGATGACCTGACCGGGCTCGTAATTGAGCGTAAGTCCACGCAGAACCTCTTTTTTGCCGTAGGATTTTTTCAAATCCCTAAGCTCAATGATGTTACTCATTATTGAGTCCTCCCTTTTATTTTTTCTTTCGTTTAATTGTTATCGGTGCGAGCTTTTTAAGCTCGATGGATGATTGACCGGGTGTATCGTTTTCGTGCGCTGAGCGCCAAATATGGATTACGCCGTCATCATTGAGAACCTTTAATATTGTGATTGTAAAGGGCAGAATGAACATACCTAAAACGCCGAAAAGCTTAAGACCGATATACATACCCATAAGTGTTGCAATCGGCGGCAGACCGAGCTGACCTGCAACAAGCCTCGGCTCGATGAACTGCCTTAATACGGAAATGATTGCATAAATGATGATTATGCCGACACCGAGACCGACGTTGCCCATAAACAAAGAGATAATTCCCCACGGAATCAAAATTGTTCCCGAACCCAAAACAGGCAGAATATCAACGATTGCAACGCCGAGCGAGATGAGGAAGATGTAACCGCCGTCGTAAAGCCCTAAAAGCTTCAATGCGTTCAGACCGATTACAAGCTCGGCGCAGGTTATGCAGACGATGAGGAAATACGCTTTGAGCATTTTGCTCATCGTGCTGATTGTGAGCGCCTTAGTCTTGCCGAGTGCCTTTGCCTTTTCTTTTGGAAGCTGGCGCTTGATGAAGCCTGTTATTCTTTCATAATCAATCGTCATAAAGCAGCAGGCGATGAATCCGATTACAATGGCAATGAGTATGCTCGGAAGCTTACTTGCCGTTGAAATAACGCCCGTGATTGGCGTTATCAGCCCCGAAAGGTTGAGCTTGAAGCCTTGAGCGGCTTGCTCCGCCTCGTTCTCGGAGAAAGAGGCAATCAGCTTATCCGCCAAATCGTTAACGGAGGAAGCGATGGGGTTATAAACCGCATCGGGCAGCTTTTCGAGAACGCCCAAAATCCAAGCTTCGCTTTTGTTGATGAAATCGGGGAGATTCTCAAAATAGCTCATTGCAAGCTGAACCAAGCCCTTGACCTCGTTAACGATTGTTGTGCCTGCTAAAATCATTGTGCCAAGCACGGCAATCACAAGCAGCAGGATTATGAACAGCGATGCAACGCCCTTGCTCATCGATGTCTTTTTTGTCAAGAATCGAACGGGCTTTTGCAACAGCATTGCAATGAAAAACGCAAACAAAAACGGCGATAATGGCCAAAATGCAAAGCGCATAAACAAATAGAATGCGCCCAAAATCAATGCGTAATAAGCCACATTGATAAGAACCGAGCGGCGCTTATCTACAGAAGCAGTCAATTTCATTACTTCCTTTCCTGAAAAATTACTCTCCAATACTCTGTATTATAATACAAAATATATTAAAATACAATCGCACCACAAAATATTTGAAAAATTTTAATAAATACGCATTAAAAAGTTAAGTTTTTCAAAAAGTTGTCATTGAAATCTGCCTGCTCCGCAAGGTTGAAAACGGTGATGTTAGGTGGTAAGGTAGTTTTGCCTGCGGCGTATTTCGCCGTGCCGATGAGCGAGGTGTTACCTGCCGCTTCGGTTTTTGACGCAAGCTGTGGCGGTATCAAGCCGACTGCGGCGGCGCTTTCTGTGTTAAGGTAAGTGCCAAAGCCGCCCGAAAGCAGAACTCTGCCGATTTGTTCAAAACCGATTTCGCTTTTTTTAATAACAAAATCAATGCCGCTTCTAACTGCCGCCTTAGCAAGCTGAAATTCTCTTATATCCTGCGCAGTTAAGGCAATGTTGCCGATGATGCGATAGCTTTCTGCGCTCATTGCTCCGCTTGAATCGACAATTCCCTGTTCAAGCATTGCAGCGATAATATCCATCAGCCCACTGCCGCAAATTCCTTTCGGCGGCGCTTGGTCAACTGTTGAAATGTGCTTTTGTGCGCCCTCAAACTTAAAAGCGTTGATTGCGCCTGCTGTTGCAGACATACCGCAGCTTATTCCTGCACCCTCAAAAGCCGAGCCTGCCGCCGCAGAGGTCGCAAAAACATTGTCCTTGTTGAACAGCGCAATTTCGGCATTTGTTCCCAAATCAATCAGCAGGGTGTAATCGCTCTGAGGCTCTGCGGCGATAATTCCTGCGGCAATGTCTGCACCGATGAACGAATGTAGGCAAGGGAGAGTTTTATAGGTTAATAAACCGATTTTTTTGGTCTGCGAATTTAAGAATTTTGGGGTAAAAGGGTATGCTCCGAGGGATTTGCAATCCTCACCGAGCAGAATATGGAGCATTGCGGTGTTACCACTGATGTAAAGTGTATCAGCTTTACAATCGAGCATATTTTCAAGCTGTTCGGTAATCAGCTTTTGCTCTTCATTTATGTTGCCCTCAATGCGTGAAATTACATCCGAGCCAAAAATCCGTTGGCTGTTATTTTCGCTTTTTGCGTTGAAAATGTTGCCGTCGCCGTCAGCGAAGGCAACTGTGACGGTTGTTGTGCCAAGATCGCAAATTGCACGCAGAATAGCCGTTTCATCGGCTTCGGTGCTGTATTGAACGGTTGCGATTTGACCGGTTGCTTCGTCAAAGCTGATTGCCGAGCCCTCTTTTGCGGTGGTTTTGCAGGCAAGGCGAATGTTACTTTTTAGCTCAGCCTCGGTGAGCAGCTCCTTTTCGTCGGGAGTCGGCTCTGTAAAGTAGTCTAACTTTACTTTGCATTTGCCGCAAGTACCCCTTCCGTTGCAATCAGCAGACAATGAAAGACCTGCTCTGTGCATAGCACAAAGCAGGTTCTCGTTTTTATTGAATTCAATTTTTTTGCCGTTGGCGGTGAAGTGCATATAATCACCCGAAAAATTATTTTGTTACCTTGCGGCGTTCATCAATTTCCTTTTTGATCTTGTCGTATTTTTCGCCAAAGAGCCAATAATACTTTTTATAGACAATGTAGCCTGCAATGACAAGGGGAATCGGAACAAGGAACATAAATACACGGAGAACATCGAGTGCGCCCGTGGTAATCGTTTCGCCGCTTGCGCTGATGAACTTGTAAATGAATGTGCTTGTTGCTTCGTCATATTCCTGAGTGATTGAGGGAAGCTTTGCAACCTTGATGCCGATACCGATGAGGAACATTGCGATTGCGCCTGCGAATTTTGTGAGAAGAGTCTGAACAGAGAAGATAACGCTGTCACTTCTCTTGCCTGTTTTCCATTCGCCGTAGTCAACAACGTCTGCAATCATAACGGTTGAACCGATTTGGTTAAGACCGTTTGAAGTCATAAGGAATGCGCCTGCAAGGGCAACGATGATAACATTGAGCCAGATTGCCTTGCTGTTTTCAAGGAATGAATATTCGGGCTTGATGAAGAAGAATACTGCGAAAAGACCTGCCATGCCGATGCAAGCGAGGAAATAGTTAAGACCGTAAATCTTTTCGCGGGGGATTTTCTTAACAAGTGCGCTGTAGAATATCATTGCGATACCCTGACCTGTACAGCTTACTGCTGTGAACACGGTGTAGCCAAGACCTTGGCTGAGGTAGTTAAGACCGCCCATATCGCCGTAATAGATGAAAACATAAATGATTTGGAAAAGTGAAATTGTTGTTGCGCTGACGAAAAGAACATAGGAAACAGCGTAAGCAACAAGCTGATCGTTTGTTTTGAAGAGCTTGAAAATCTCGCCGAGCGAAACCTTTTCCTCGGGCAGCTCATATTTTTCTTTGTTGCAGGTTATTGTAACGAGCATAAAGCAAAGCATCATACAGCCCGCTGTGATACCGAGGATGAAGTGTGCCCAAGTTGCGCCGTGTGTTGCTGCAACCTTGGGGATGATGAGCGAAGTGCCGATTGATGAAACAACGAAGCCGCCGAAGCCGCCGACGAGCTTGCTCCAAGAGGTAACATTGTTTCTGTCCTCGGTTGAATCTGCGAATGTGGGAATCATTGACCAGAAGGGAACATCGACCATGGTGAAGGTCATACCCCAAACAACATAAAGACCTATGTAATAAACATATTTGAGAATTTCCGAGCTGAAGCTGACGGGATAGAAGCAAAGCATAAGCGCAAAGCAGTTGAGGATTGCACCTACGAGCATCCACGGGCGGAAACGACCGAGCTTGCCTTTTTTGGTGTTGTTGATAAGCGTTGCGAGCATCGGGTCATTGATAGTGTCCCAAATCTTTGCAATAACGAATGCGATTGTAAGCACCATAACATCAAGACCCATGTAGATGTTAAGGTAGGCAAGGAAGAAAACATTGATGCAGTTGTTTGAAACTTCTCTGCCGAGTGAGCCGAGTGAGTAAGAACCGATTTCACCTGCGGTAAGGCGGTTCTTTGGTTTGTTAGCCATAGCTGATCCTCTTTCTGTTAAATTATTGCATTAAGTATATCAC
>CAYQRS010000013.1:0-17820 GCA_964419825.1 uncultured Eubacteriales bacterium | reverse complement strand
TCCATAAGCTCTTCGTCGATATGCAAACGACCCGCAGTATCAAGGACACATAATCATAGCCCTGATCCTTTGCGAGCTTGACAGCCTCTTGCGCAATGGTTACGGGATTGGTTTGACCCATTTCGAAAACAGGAACGCCTGCCTGCTCACCGACAACTTGAAGCTGTTTGATTGCGGCTGGACGGTAAATATCGCAAGCTACAAGCAAAGGACGATGTCCCTGCGATTTGAGCATTTTGGCAATTTTTGCGCTGTGAGTTGTTTTACCGCTACCTTGTAAGCCGCACATCATAATGATCGTCGGCGGATGAGGTGCGCTTGCAAGGCGGGTTTGAGTGCCGCCCATAAGCTGAGTAAGCTCCTCGTTAACGATTTTGATAACCATTTGTGAGGGAGTTAAGCTTTCCATAACCTTTGCGCCGATTGCACGCTCGGTTACGGTGTTGGTGAAATCCTTAGCAACTTTAAAGTTAACATCGGCTTCCAAAAGTGCAAGACGAACCTCACGCATTGCATCACGAACATCATGCTCGGTCAGGCTGCCTTTGCTTTTAAGGCGTTGAAACGCCGATTCAAGTCTGTCTGAAAGACCTTCAAATGCCAAGAAACACACTCCCTTTGCTGATAAGATGTTTTATAGTTAGAAGTTATAATCAGTTTTCTGCCAGAGAAGCGGCGATTGCACGGATGCGAACGGTTGCGTCGTTGATTTCACGCGAAAGACCGTAACGCATATTCTGCTCGAATATGAGGTTGGCACATTCGGAAATCTCCTCCAAGCCACGGCGTTGCAGCTCGAAGCGTTCAACAAGCTTGAGCTTGTTTTCCATATCGAAAAGCTGTGCCTCTGCACGCTTTATCGCATCCCTTACACCCTGCCTTGTTATGCCCTCATTTTCGGCAATCTCGGAAAGAGAAAGATCGGCATCGTAATAATACTCTAAAAAGCTACGCTGCTTTTCGGTAAGCATTTGACCGTAAAAATCGAGCAACACGGTTACTTCAAGGTTTTTTGCCAACTTTTTCTCCCCCTCTTTTTTGAGCTTGGTGTAAAGCAAAGTATCTTTACAAGCAGGTATTATACTAAATAAATTATGCCGTGTCAAGGCTTTTTAAAAGAATTTTCGGACTTTTGACAAAAACATTACTTTACACCTTTTTTTGTATCAATATATTGAGGCTCAAGAGCCGAAAGCACTAAATATCCACCGTGTTTTTGCCGTTTGCCTGATTTTTACTAAAGAGAAAGATATTGTTAATAATTTGTTCACAAAAAAGACATCATTTATTATCACATTAAATCAAAAAGTGTTGTAATATATTTCTTGCGGACAGGTTTAATGTCCACCATAAATTTGATTACTTCTTATTGTTTCTTTTTCATTTACTCCTTCCTTTTACAAAAAGGCTCGCCAAACGGCGAGCCTTTTTGTATTCCCGATTAAAAAATTATATTTTACATCAAAGCTATCCCCCTCATTGCATACCGTTACGCAGTGAGGGGGATTTTTCTTTTTATTGATTTAAAAGATTAAGCGAGAGTAACCTTATAGCAAAGCGGCATATCCGTTTTGATTTCACGGTTGAGAGTGATGTGCAAGGCTTCGCCGTCTGTTACGAAGCTTTCAACCGCACCCTCGTAGCCGATAAGCTCAACACCCTCGACAACATAACCGCAATGACCGCTGTGGAGAGTTTTGATTGTGACTGACTTGCTCTTGGGGCAGCCCATCTGGAAAGCGTAAACTGCGCCGTCTTTATATGTAAAACGGAAATCTGTTTCGCCGTAATCGATAGCACTCTCGTTAAAATAGCCATCCTGAATTTTGGTATCGCCCTCGCCGTAGACATTGAAATGAGTAGTGTCGTAAATGCCCTCGCCGTTGACCTTGAGCCATTCGCCTGTTTCAAGCAGAACCTTGGTTTCCTCATCGGTAATCGTGCCGTCTGATTTCGGACCGACATTGAGCAAAAGCATACCGTTTTTGCTGACAACATCAATGAGAGTTGTTACAACCTGATATGTTGATTTATAAATATTATTCTTTATATATCCCCATGAAATATCGCCGATTGCAGTATCGGTCTGCCAAGGCATCGGCTGAATATCGGCAAGTGAGCCACGCTCAACATCCTTTGTTGCTGTGCCCGGAGCAAAGGCATTGTGCTTATAATCGATTGTTACCTCCTTGCCCCATTCCTCGGCACGGTTGTAATAATAAGCAGCAAACTTTTTAAGATAAGGCTTGAAGCCTTTGTTGTGAATCCACCAATCGAAATAAACTATGCCAGGCTGATAACGGTCGATCAGCTCACAGGTGCGTACAAGCCAATCCTCACACCATTCTTTGGTCGGCTCGGTTGTATCAACATCGTGAGAAAGCTTATCCAAATCGGCACTGGTAAAGGTCGGATCAGAAACAGCAGGACCATAGAAATCACGATAAGTTTCATCGTTAACATCGCTGTCAAAATTTCTGCCGCCGTTCATAAAGAAGAAATGCTCCGCTCTATGGCTGGAAGTGCAGAAGGTCATACCCTCCTCTTCACAAGCTGCCTTGATTTCGCCGATTACATCACGGCAGGGACCCATTGCGGTTGAATTCCACTTATTGAAATCGGTTGCGTACATTGCAAAGCCATCGTGATGTTCTGCAACAGGCTGAACAAATTTTGCGCCAGAAGCCTTGAAAAGCTTTGCCCACTGCTTTGCATCGAATTTTTCGGCTTTAAACATCGGAATAAAATCCTTGTAGCCAAATTCGTTTTGCTTGCCGAAATGCTCGATATGGTAAGCGTATTCGGGCTTATCCGACCAATACATATTGCGTGAATACCATTCGCCTGCAAAAGCTGGAACAGAATAAATGCCCCAATGGATAAAAATACCGAATTTGCCGTTGTAATACCATTCGGGCGTTTTGCGGTTTGCGAGAGATTGCCAATTATCTTTATATTTGCCCTTTGCGATAACTTCATCGATTTGCTTTAAATACTGTTCGGTTGTCATTTCAGCACCCCTAAATATTATTTTTTACTATTATAATACGCTTTGCCCTTTTTGTAAAGAAATTGTTAACATTTGATTTTTTTTGCTTTTTTGTAAGCTGATCGGCTATAAAAAATGCCGTGTAAGCCCTTTGAGTGAGGGAGAAATTTAAAACACAAAAAGCGAAAGGAGTTTTTGAATGAAATCACTCGGCAAAAGAGAAAAACTGTTTTGCCTTAATTACGCCCATTTGGGTAACGGCAGAGAGGCGGCGGCAAGATCGGGCTACCTGCTCAATCCTGATGCCACCGCCGCTAAGCTGCTGAGCAAAAAAGAAATTTTGCAGGAAATTGAAGCTCTGACACAGAGCAAAAAAGCCCTCTCGCAGGAAGCGGCAGTCGGGCTAAAACGCTTGGCCTTCGGCTCCGTGACTGATGCGTTGCGGCTCATCTACTGCGAGGAAGCTCCGACGGTTGAGGAGCTTGCGCAAATGGATCTTTTCAATGTTGCAGAAATTAAAAGGCCGAAAAGCGGCGGAATCGAAATCAAATTCTTCGACAGGCTCAAGCCGCTTGAACGCTTGGCTGAAATTTCCGAGCAGCAAACGCTTAACTCAGCGCTCCCCTTTTATGAGGCGTTGAACAAGGGCGCAGCGGCGGTAAGCGGAAGTGTCAGCAATGAATAGCACAGCCTTCAAGCCTTTTTCGCAAAAGCAGCTCATTGCAATGACATGGTGGTGCCCCGATTCGCCCTACAAGGATCACGATGCAATCATCTGCGACGGAGCGGTAAGAAGCGGCAAGACGCTTTGTATGTCGCTTTCGTTCGTTTTCTGGGCATTTTCGGAATTCAACGAAACTTCATTCGCTGTTTGCGGCAAGACGATTGCTTCGCTCAGGCGCAATGTTATTTCCACACTTTTGCCGACGCTTCGGCAGTTGGGCTTTGAATGTACCGAAAAGGTTTCGCAAAACAAAATCGAAATCAGCTTCGGCGGAAAAAGTAACAGCTTTTGGCTTTTCGGCGGAAAAGACGAATCCTCCGCATCGCTCATTCAGGGCATGACACTCGGCGGCGTTCTGCTTGATGAGGTTGCGCTTATGCCACGCAGCTTTGTTGAGCAGGCATTGGCAAGGTGCAGCATCGCAGGCTCAAAATTCTGGTTCAACTGCAACCCAGATAATCCCCTGCATTGGTTTCATGAGGAATGGATTAAAAAGAGCAAGGAAAAGCGTTGCTTATATCTTCATTTCCTTATGGAGGATAATCCGTCACTGACACCGCAGATCATCAACCGCTACAAAAGCCTTTACAGCGGCAGCTTTTATGAGAGATTTGTTTTGGGCAAGTGGGTTGCGGCGCAGGGGCTTGTTTATCCTTTCTTTTGCGCCGAAAAAAACATTCGTCCCGTTCCCGATGGCGAATTTGACCGCTACTGCATATCTTGCGACTACGGAACAGTTAACCCTGCTTCATTCGGGCTTTGGGGCAGGCAAGACGGAATTTGGTACAGAATTGACGAATATTACCACGATTCAAGAAAGCTCGGTCAACAAAAGACCGACGAAGAGCATTACGAACAGCTTGAGGCTTTGGCACAAGACCGAAAAATTGCCTCCGTTACGGTTGACCCCTCCGCCGCAAGCTTCATCGAATGTATCAGAAGGCACGGTAAGTTCAAGGTCATACCAGCAAAAAACGATGTTGTTGACGGCATCAGAAAGGTTTCGCATCAGCTTAAATCAGGTGGAATCATTATCTGCGACACCTGCCGTGACAGCATCAGAGAATTCTCCCTCTACCGCTGGGAAGATAACTGCACAAAGGATGTTCCGAAAAAGACCAACGACCACGCAATGGATGACATCCGCTATTTTGTTACCACGCTTATGGAGGATGACAGTTGCGGATTCTTTGCCATTGCGGCAGAAAGGAATGAGTAAAAAGAGAATATGAGAAAAAGCAACAAAAAGGTTAACGCCGATGCCGAAGTTTATTCAATTCAAACGGGCGATAAATTTAGCCCTTTTTCTTTCTTCAACAGCTACGATTGCGGCTACAGACAAAGCCTTCACCTTTACTCGGCGCTCAGAGAAACCGTGCCGATCATTGATGCGGCAATCAGCAAGCTTGTTCGCCTATCAGGTGGCTTCTATGTTCATGCCGATGACCCCGCTGCCGAGCATGAGCTTGAAAGGATACAGAAATTCATCAGCGTCAACGGAACTCAAATGGGGCTTGACAGCTTCATCACAACCTACTTTGAACAGCTTTTGACCTACGGCACGGCAATCGGCGAAATCGTTACAGACGGGCTCGGCAGACCCTACGCCTTATATAACGCTCCGCTTGACAACATTGAGCTGAGAAGAAACCAAAACGGAATTGACGTTGACATTTACACTCTTGCAAGCGGTACACCGAGGCTTGTGCAATATCCTGAGCTTATCACGATGGCTACGCTTTCGCCTGATGCGGGCGCACTCTACGGCAACTCTCTGCTCCGAGGGCTTCCGTTCATTTCAGGCACGATGATGAAAATTTTTGACACCATCGGAACAAACTGGGAAAGGCTCGGCAACATCCGTTTTGCAGTTACATACAAGCCGCAAAACGATGCGATGGACAAGGCTTATGCCAAGGAACGCGCCATTCAGGTTGCAAAGGAATGGAGCAACGCAATGAGCGGCGGCTCGGTCAAGGATTTTGTTGCCGTCGGCGATGTTCAAATCAAGGTTATCGGCTCGGAATGCACTTTGCCTGACAGCGAAATACCTATCCGTCAGCTCCTTGAGCAAATCGTTGCGAAAACAGGCTTACCGCCCTTTATGCTCGGACTGAGCTGGAACAGCACGGAGAGAATGTCATCACAGCAGGCGGATGCTCTCACAAGCGAATTGGAGGCTTACCGCAGGCTTCTGACACCAACAATTGAAAAAATCTGCTCAACTTGCCTAAAACTTTCGGGCTACGCAAGCGGAGTCACCGTTGTTTGGGATGACATTACAATGCAGGATATGGTCGAGCTTTCAAAGGCTGAGCTTTATTCCGCTCAGGCGCAAAAAATAATTCAGGAGGATGGTAATGAATAAATCTTTCACAAACAAATTCAACGATATCGGCGGCAATCTTCAAAGCGAGGATATTGATTTAATCAACCGCTTCACCGTAAATCCCCTCACTGCCGATGAGGTATTCTGCTTTAATATTACGCTGTGTGATAACGAAATTGACCGTGATTTTGAACGCTTCAGCCTTAAAGCGATTGAGGCGTTGGCGGAAATGTTCGTCGGCAAGACGGGCATTATGGATCACAACCCGAAAAGCGAAAACCAATCCGCACGCATTTTCAAAGCTTGGGTTGAACAGGATGCGGATAAGCAAACAACCTCGGGTGAGCCTTACACGGCACTCAGGGCGAGAGCCTATATGCCGATCACCGAAAAGAACAAGGACATTATCACTGAAATAAAGGCAGGAATTAAAAAGGAAATCAGCATCGGATGCAGCATTAAAAGCTGTATTTGCTCGGTTTGCGGCACAGACATAAGAAAAAAAGCCTGCAAGCACCGCAAAAGCGAAATTTATAACGGCGGCATTTGCCATTATATTTTGGACAACCCTACCGACGCTTACGAATTCAGCTTTGTTGCAATCCCTGCTCAGCCCGAAGCAGGAGTTACCAAGAGCTTTGAGCCGAACAGCACGGAAACCAGAAGCGGTGATGATGTCACCGTCAGCCTTGAAACAGTTAAACAACTCAGCCTTGAGATAAACCGACTGAAAAAGCTTAACAAGCAGTCCGAGTTTTTCCGAGGTGAGTTTGAGGCAGAGGTTACGGCGCTTGCCGCACTCGCTCTGCCCGATATAGATACAAATGATTTTGCCGAGCTTTGCAAGGAGCTTTCCTTAGAAAGGCTCAGTATGCTCAAAAACGCATTTAAAAAGAGAGCCGCCGAGAGCTTTCCGCTTGCGCCACAGCTCGGCAAAACCGAAAAAAGCGAGAACCTCAACAACAATTTCAACATTTAAAAGGAGAGAGAAAAAATGAAGCTTAATTACAAAGGATTCAACGAACAGGTACTTACCTTCAAAGCAGAAACCGACATTGCAATCGGCACACTCGTCAAAATCACAAAATCCGACACAGTTGCACCCTGTGTTTCAGGTGATAAGGTCATCGGCGTGGTTACGGGCAAAAACGGCAACGACCTCGTTTCCGTTCAGGTGGGCGGCTATGCCGAGATATCTTACGCAAGCACCGCCCCCTCGTTCGGCTACAATGCCATTGCTGCAAACAGCTCGAAAGCCGTTAAGGTTGACGCAACCAACGGCGTTATGCTCAAGGTTATTTCAATCGACACAACTTCAAAAATTGCAGGAATCATTCTTTAATCACGAAAGGAGTTAACAATATTTATGGCTAATTTTGATAACATCAGACTTGAAAAAGGTCTTTACCACACAGGCTCATTCACAAAGGCACTTGAGTCAATTGACCCCAGCGAAAGCTACAAGGGCACAGCTCTTGACGGACTCGATGCCTATCAACGACAGCTCAAGCGATTTGACATCAAGGTAAGCGGTTCATCAAGCGACGTTGTTGACAAATTCTTCAAAACCTCGGATAGCGCCACACTCTTCCCAGAATATGTTTCGAGAGCGGTTCATCAGGGTATGATTGAGGCTGACCACCTGAGCAAAATCGTTGCCACGGTTTCCAACATCGACAGCCTCGATTACCGTTCAATCGTCAGCAGACCGAGTGAGGATGACCTTGCACTCAAGCCCGTTGCCGAGGGTGCTTACATTCCTCAAACGGTTATTACCGCACAGGAAAATCTCGTCAAGCTCCACAAGCGTGGCAGGATGCTCGTTTCTTCATACGAAGCAATCAAGCATCAGCGCATCGACCTTTTCACCGTTATGCTCAAGCAGATCGGCGCTTACATTGCAAAGGCTCAGCTTGAGGATGCCATTGATGTAATCATCAACGGTGACGGCAACGACAATGAGGCAGACAGCATCTCGGCAAAAGCATCAGGTCAAATTGAATACGCCGATATGGTTGAAATGTGGTCAGCCCTTGACCCCTACAAGCTCACCACGATCATCGCCAACAATGCGGATGCGGTCAACCTGCTCAATCTGAGTGAATTCAAGGATTCAGTCGCAGGTCTTTCATTCCATTCAACAGGTAAGATGATTACACCTATGGGCGCAGAAATCATCATGACAAGCACCGCCATGAACAAAAACATTATCGGTCTTGACAAAAACTACGCCCTTGAAATGGTTAAGGCCGGCGATGTTATGACCGAATACGATAAGCTCATTGACAGACAGCTTGAAAGGGCAACAATCACTTCAACCGCAGGCTTTGCAAAGCTGATTAACGAAGCAACTGTTTTGCTTGATTTTTAAATTCGGGAGGGGTAACACTTGATAAGCAACCAAACCGTTCTTATTAGGCTGATGCAAACAGTTACCCTCGATGACATGGGGACAGAGGAAGCTCTGTCCCTTTGCTCAGCCTGTATTGAAGAAATCACAGCCAACCTTAAAGACAGCCTTGAGCAGGATAACCCAAGGCTTATTCAGCCGATGGCTGCCCTCGCTTTCTACCGCATTGCTCTGCGGCAAAGTGTCAACGCAGAAACGCTGACCTCATTCAAGGCAGGCGATGTTACCGTTACACGCACGCCCTGCGCAACGCTCGAAATTGCAAGCAAGGCTAGAGATGAAGCCTTTGCCGCCGTTGCCGATTTACTTATCGACAGGCAATTCATTTTTCAGCAGGTGGATATATGACGGATAAGCTTTTTGAAATTGCAGGCAGAAAAATTGCACTTATGAGTGAAAACGGCGAAACGAAGGCAGAATTCAAGGCTATGATTCAGCCGCTGAGATACAAGAACAAAATGTATCTCGACGGCATTTACACGGAAATCGGCTTCAACAGCCAAGGTCACTATTTGTACATCGGACCGCCCGAAATCGATTTGACCGAGCTTGAGGACAGAGATCATCTCTTTGCCGACGGCACGAAATACCAAATTGACAGAGCCGAAAAGGTTTATATGGGCGAAAAGGTGTTTTACATTTGGGCTATTATCAGAACTATTGTGGAGGCGAACTGAAATGGCAGACTCAATCACCGCAATGCCAGGCGAAATCGCCAAATGGCTGAGCGAACAGGATATTTTTGAGGACATTACTTTTCTTACGGAATTTTCACCCCGACCAAAGGCTACACCGCTGAAGCAGACAATTGTTTCGGTCGGCATTGACAACGTTAAAATCACCGACAAATTCTATGAAAACAGCGATGGCGAGCTTGTTGCCGATGAATATTGCAGGCAGGCGGACATCAAAATCCGCCTTTCTATTTGCGTGCCGTATTCTTCCGGCGGTACAGCCTGCCACGAAGCTTTTGCGAAAATCGTCGATTGTCTTAACTTCAATTCGGATTTGAATTTGAAAGAAAGCGGCTGTGATGCAATTCAAGCCGACAGGGACACAGACGCATTCGTCATGAAGGGCTGGGTTGACATCATTGCGGAATTCTGCCCTGCCGAATCGAGCGACACCTATTACAACTCATTCCTGCCAAAAACCTTTTTCTGCCAAACTCACGTTAAAGATATGAGTATGCACATCACGCCCGAAGAAAGAGAATATTGGAATTCAGCCGTTGAAATAGGCAGTTATTTCGGCACAGACACTCCGCAAAGAACCTTCCACCTCGGCTTCAAGCCAAAGGCTGTTATCGTCACGATTTCCACATACCCTGCGGCGTTTTTGGATTCGACCAACACGATGAACTGCTTTTTTGCCATTGCAACGCCGTACTACGGCAGCAACGCCATTGAAATCACGGAAAGTGGCTTTACGGTTAAGCAAAACTCATCACAAAACTTGGGCAACACCGTACTGAAGCTGAACAAGCTGAATATGGACTACTGTTTTGTTGCTTTTAGATAAAAAATAATAAAATTATCCCTTGGTTATTGATTTTTGCTCGTTTGTGAGTTATACTGTAAAAAAATCAGAATCGAGGGATTTTTTATGTCAAACAGTTCTTTCAATAACAAAGGCGTATATTCTTTGCTTCTTACGCCGTTCAAAGAAGATAGAAGCATTGACTTTGAAGTTTATAAGGATTATGTTGAGTGGCAATCACGCCAAGGCTCACATCACCTTTTCGCTTGCTGCGGCAGCTCCGAAATGATGGAGCTCACTCTTGATGAGCGTATCAAGCTTGCTACTCTTGCTGTTGAGCACGCAAACGGCACTCCCGTTGTTGCTACAGCAAACATAGAGCCCAACTGGCACGCACAGGTTGAAGAAGTTAAGCGCATGGAGCAGACCGGCGTTGACGGACTTGTTTTCGTCACCAAGGGCTACTGCGGCGATAACGACAGACTTTACAACTATTTCTCAGAGCTTTGCGAGCTTACTAAGCTCCCGAAGATTCTCTACGAGTTCCCTGGTCTTCAGCCCCACATTATGGACGCTTCCGTTTACGGCAGACTCGCCGCAGAGGGCAAGGTTCAGGGCATTAAGGACACAAGCTGTAAGATGGATGTTATCAAAGAGAAAATTGCCGTTCAGGGCGATTCAGCCGTTCTTCAGGCAAACATCCCCTATCTTATGGAAGCTTACGAAGCAGGTGCAAAGGGCGTAGTTGCAACACCCACAACCTGCGGCGCATACCTTTTCGTTAAGATGTATGACGAGTTCACAAGGGGCGACCTTGAGGCTGCCAACGCAACTCACCAGCACATCTGCCTGCTTGACCACGCTATTGACGGCGGCTTCAGCGCAACAGCAAAATATATGGTTAGCCTTTGCGGTCCGAAATTCAACTGGTACACAAGAGGTAACCACGACCTCAACGCTCAGAAGCTCAAATCACTCCGTGTATTCTTTGAGTGGGCTAAGGCTACAGGTCTTAAATTCTACAACGACTAATTTACAAGGAGCATCTTAACAATGGCTGAAAACAGCGGATTTTCAATATCACGCCGTGGCTATAGCTGCGAAGAGGTTGATGAATACATAAGCGCAGCTAACCGCAACGAGGCTGAACTGAAAAACAGCTTTGCCAACCTTCAACAAAGCTATGACAAGCTTTTTGAAGAAAACAGCAAGCTCATAAAAGAAAAGCAGCAGCTTTTCAGCGATTGTCAGGCTATGGCTTACGCTTTAAAAAAGATACGCAGCGGTAACGGTGAAGCGGATGCGGACTGCAAAGCGCAGCTGCTCAGCGCCCAAAACGAGATTGCTTACCTTAAAGCAAAGCTTGAAGAAAGCGCCGGCGCTACTACACAGGATTGCGGAGAAGCCGCATCAAAAATGATTGAGGATGTTGCCGACGTTGTTCAAAAGCTTGAAAAGGATGCGAGGCGTAAGGCAGAGGCAATCACTCTTTCCGCTAAGCTTGAGCAAGCTCAGGCTCAGCTTATCAAAACAAGGGTAAATGATGAAATCAAAAGCCTCATCGAAATGCTCAATTCTTTTTTAACCTGCCACCAAGATGCAACCGATAACCACACTACTCAACAATAAATTTTCAAGAGGTGCAGTTCAAAACCACAAAAGTGGCTGAGGCTACACCTCTTTTAATTAAGGATGATTTGCCATGAGAATGAGAAAGAAAAAATACCTTGACGAGCGCCTTGAGCAATGCGGCGAAATGATTTTCCATCTTCAAAGTGACGACCGCAACTTCAAAACAGCGATTGAGAAAAAGGAATACATCGATTATGCCGAGCTTTTCGGCAACTTGAACCCTGTTGTTTTGGAGGTTGGCTGCGGCAAGGGTAAATTCGCCTGCGAATACGCAAGGCTTCACCCCGAAATAAATGTTTTGGCAATGGAAAAATGCGCCAATGTTATTGTTATGGCGTGTGAGCTTGCTGAAAAAGAGGGCTTGACAAACATCAGATTTCTGCACGGCGGCGCAGAATACCTCGAAAAATTCCTTAAACCGAATTCAATCGAGCGTTTGTTTTTGAATTTTTCCTGCCCTTACCCCAAAAACAGATACGCAAACCACCGTTTGACAAACGAACGCTTCCTCAAAAGTTACGATGTTATTCTTAAAGACGGTGCGGAAATACACCAAAAGACTGACAATATGCACTTTTTTGAATACTCAATCGAGCAATTCACGTCTTACGGCTACAAGCTAAAAAATGTTTCGCTGGATTTGCACAACAGCGGCTTTGAAGGCAACATTGAAACCGAATACGAACACAGATTCGCTTCCCTCGGTATGCCGATTTACAGGCTGGAAGCATACAAATAAAAGCAGCGAAAGGGTGATATTTATGAAAAAAGCTTGGCTTGCAGGCGGCGGAGATTTTTTTGAAGCAGGCTTCAAACCGAATAAAGATGACCTTGTTTTTGCCGTTGATGCAGGCTTTGCAAGGCTTGAAGAAGCAGGTATTCACCCAAATTTTGTTGTCGGCGATTTTGATTCGCTCGGCTATATCCCCAAGCATGAAAAAACTCAAATTCATCCCTGCATAAAAGATGAAACCGACACAATGCTTGCCGTTAAGCAGGCACTTGAAAACGGCTGTGAACAGATTATGATTTTCGGCGCAACGGGCGGTCGGCTTGCTCACACGGTTGCAAACCTACAGGTGCTTTGTTACGCCGCCGAAAAGCAGGCACAGGCGTACATAATCGACGAAACAACAACAATAACCGCCGCCAAGGGCGAAAAGCTCAAATTCAGCGGCGATTTCAGCGGTTATATTTCCGTTTTCCCATTTGGCGGTGAAGAAGTCAGGGTTACGCTCAAGGGGCTTAAATACGAGCTTAATTCCCATATTATGCCGTTTGACGAGCCGCTCGGCGTAAGCAACGAATTCACCGACAAGATAGCCGAAATAACCATTGAAAGCGGCACGGCAATCATAATGTGGCAAAGGCACGCCCTGCCCGAAAGGAGCAAGCAATGAAATTAAGCGGAGCAATATTCGACCTTGACGGCACTCTTATCGATTCAATGCAGATTTGGGACAATGTCAGCTACAACTACCTTGTTGAGCAAGGTGTCACACCAAAGCCTAATCTAAAGGATATGGTTGCGAAAATGTATCTCAAGCAATCTGCGGAATATGTTGTTAGCGAATACGGCTTGAGCCAAAGCCCCGAAACGGTTACGGCTGCTTTCAAGGCAATCGTAACGGATTTTTACACCAACGATGTTCAGCCGAAGGCAGGCGTTGTTGAATTTTTGGAAAGGCTTAAAAAAGCAGGCGTTAAAATGACGATTGCAACGGCGAACGAGCCGACACTCGCCGAAGCCGCACTCAAATGCAGCGGCTTGGCAAAATATTTTGAACGCATTTTCACCTGCGCCGAGGTCGGCATAAGCAAAGAAAGCCCCCTTGTTTTTGACAAGGCGGCTGAATTTTTAGGCACGCCGAAGGACGAAACCGTTATTTTTGAGGATTCGCTCCACGCAATTATCACGGCGGCGGAGAACGGCTACAAATCGGCGGCAGTATATGACAAAATGAGTGAAAAGAACACAGAAGCAATCAAGGCGCTCGCAAGCTTTTACGAAAAAGAAATTTTGGACTTATGCAGTTATTTTGATAACATATAAAAAAGGAGTTCGCAAGAACTCCTTTTTGTTTTATTCGCTTAGAAGTTGGTTGAGATAACGGCATTGCACAAATCCTGATTGACAAAATCGAAAAGCGTAACACCGTAGCTGCCTTTTTCGGCAGAAGAAAAATAGCCAAGGGCGTTTTTATTCATCTCATCGGCAACCGCACGGATATTCGGCAAAACTAAGCCCGTATAGCCGCTGAGGAAATTGATATAAAGGTTGCTTTTCAGCTCATTATCCGAATGGCAGAGCGAATATAAATCCTTTGCCTCGGTCCATTTTGTTTCAACGGGAAGTGAGCCTAATTTAAAATGATCCTGAACAAAAACCTTGTTGCTCTCATTTTCAATAACTCCCGATTTGTTTTTGGGGAAATTCTGCACGGCATTGATGCCCATTCCCTCCTCGCTGTAGCGGTTAAACAGCACAATTTTGCCACGGACATCTCCGAGCCTCGGCACGGAATTTTCAACGAACCATTTTGTGGGGTTGCTCTCGACCGCTTCGGCAACAACATCGGCAACGGTTTTAGAGGAAAACATCGGCGATGAATCCTGCTTAACCGACATAATAATGACTTCATCGGGATTTTCTTCAAGAAAATCGAGGCAGGTTTTCATCACGCCGTCAAAGGTCTCGCCCATCGGCAAAATGCCGTGAACAAGCTTCGCTTCATTAAAAGAAACCTGCAAACGAATATCCAAAAATCGAACGCCCATATCAAGCTGATCGGCAAGAGTGTAATCCTGCGTTTTGGCGACATTATAGATTATTTCGTAAACGGCGGCGGTATCGTGCGAGCCCGGAATGGAAATCTCGCTTATATATTTGCTGTCAGGAATATCCTTCATCCAGCTTTTGTTTTCAAATCCACCCACATCTTCAACGGTATATACGCCGAGCAAGGACAGGATAAAGGTGAAAAAAGCGGTAATCGATGCGACAAATTTCATAGAACCATCTCCAAGATAAAATTAAAGCAATATTGAGCTTCGGTTTGACAAATCAAGCCTTTATTCATATAATTATAGCATAAAAGAGCTGTTTACACAAACAAAAATATTTTAAAATTACGGAGCAAAAATGGATTATTTAAAAATGTACTTTCTGCCGAGCGCAGAGCTCAATGCCCTGACACTTCCAAGCGGCTACAGCTTGGCGAAATTCAGCGGAGAAAAGGATATTAAGCCGTGGATTGAATGTTGCAAAAACGGAATTTTGGCTGACGATGCGGACAAGGCTGTTTTCGATTACCGCATAACCGAGCATCCCGATACCGTTGCGCAAAGGGATATTTATTTCATCGATTACAACAGCGAACACATCGCAACCGTTACGGCAATTTTCCACCCCTCCTCCAATACAGGCGAAATACACATGCTTTCCGTTAGAAGCGACTGCCGTGGCAAAGGTCTTGCCAAGCACCTGATAAGCATTGCGATAAGTGCTTTGCTCAAAAACGAGGGCATTAAATTCATCGAACTCAAAACAATGGAATTCCGCAAGGCGGCAATCAAAAGCTACCTCAAAAACGGATTTCATCCTGTTGAATACAGCAGCGGTATGTGCGAGCGCTGGTGTAATATACTCACGGAGCTTAAGATTGAAAAAGCGGATATGCTCAACGAAGACGGCTCATTTTACAAAACCATCTACGGAAGCCGAAAGCAAACAGAAAATTGACAGAAAATGCAAATTAAGAAAAATGGCAGCGCCTATCGTTTGATAAGCGTTGCCATTTCGTTTATTCGGTTAAATCGAAGCAAAAGCTTCCCTGAGCAAAAACACCGCATAAGCGACATACAGCGGCAAAGCGGTCAAAAACCAATGAATCATACCTCTGCCCTCAAGCTTTCGATTTTTCTTTCAAGCTCTGCAACGGCGGCGTTGAGATCCCTTGAATATTCCGCTTCGATTGTCACACCTTTTTCACTTGTGCTGAGGGTAAGGTTCGGACAATACGGATAAATATCAGTCACCAAGCCTGTTTCATCGGGGATATAAGCATCGCAAAACATCTCCTCATATTCGGTCGCCTGCGTGCCCTCCTCCAACTGCATACTGTCTTTTTTGATATGGAAAAGGTAATCATTTTTATAGAAGATGTAAACTCCTTTGATCGTTTTATTTGCTTGGGATACGATCGTGTATTTTTGGTAAACCTGTGTCGGAAATTCAGAGTCCGTAACATTTCCGTCGGTATAAATGAACCTGAAGGCGGGATTACCAAGCTCCGTGGCATCGGCAGGAATCGACTGCTTGGCGATAAATGAGAATGTGTACTGAGTGTTCGGCTTAAAATCGATTTCAGGAGTAAGGTTGAATTTCTTTAAACTTTCATCGGTGCTGAACACATAGGCATCGCTTTCCTCGGTATGCTTGAGCGTCAAAAGCGAATCTGTGCTGAAAAGGTTTTTGCCATACACATTCAGCTCAAGGCTCTCATAATCGGTGATTGGGTTGCCGTATTCAACCTTAACGTTCTCAATTTTGATTTTGTTTGAGTTCAAGGAGATGATGGGATAATAATATCCAGTGTAGTGGCAGGTTGCAGTTCCGCTTATTCTCACCTTTTTGCCAACCTCGGAAATCGTTGCGGTTGTAATCGGGTTCATACTGACACCGCTGACCAAGCCCAGTCTGAACGGATTTTGCTGAATCGCCGGATCTGAAAAGCCGAATTCAAGCACGGTTATATCAGCCGAAATCGTAACGTTATAACCGTCAACAAGATAAGGCAACCTGCTCGGATTATAGATATAGCTATAATATCCCGGACGAATCCAACCGTTTGCAACCGTATTCGAGCCATCGTTTTTATTGCCCTGAGCAATAATGTAATCATCCGTCGCCTCAAGCACAGAACAGTTTGATATATCCGTCGGTGTTGTCAAAACGCTCATATCATAAAGGTTTCGCTTGCTAAGCTGAACGTTGATGTACTGTTCATTCAGCAAAACATCCCTTGCCGTGTTCGTTAAGCCATCACCGCTCAGCTTGCCCTTGAGCGCATTGGAATATTCATTTGGCAAGGACTCCGCAACGCTGTAAGCCCAATTCAATTTGCTGAAATCGTTGTATGTTAGCTTATCGATAACATTTTTGTTTGAATGTGTATGCATCTTGCCCCACATCTCATCGATTTTTGCAGCAAAGCGGTCTGCAAGGCTCGCAAGGCTTTCCGCCACCTTTGCGATTCCGTTTACGCTTGCGCTGATAATGCCTGTAACAATCGGCGATTTTGCGATAACCTGCGCCACCTCATCCTCGCCGACAACATAGCCGACAAGCTGAAATTCAAGCTCACCTGCAACAGTCAACTGCTGATGCAAGGGTATTTCCGCCTTACCGTTTTCAACCTTAACATCTTCAATCACGATTTTTTCATTTGCGGCGTTCACAAATTCAGCGTGCAAATAATCGCAATCGAGCATTTCCGTCGGCACAAGGCAACGCAAAACAATGTGGTTATGCTCGCCTGCCCTGCCGAAAAACTGCTTTGAATAGGTTGTAAAATCAATTTCAATAAATTTTTTCATTAGCACTTTCCTTTCCTTAATCATACCGCCATAAGCCAAGGCCTCCCGTAGCCTAAAAAACAATCTGCAAGCAATTCGCCGCAAGGCGGGCAAAAAAAAATAAACCTCCTTACAAAACGCCGTAAAGCGAATTGCAAAGAGCTTTAAATTATATATTTCGGTGAATTGCATTGCGACCGTTTTTGCATAATTGCCGAAAGCAAAGCTGCGGCTTAAAAATCGGTACAATTTAATACTAACACCTTTTTCAAAGCTTGTCAACAATGATATGATTCGTGCTTCTTGGCGGCATAGTAACAAAGCTGTGGATAAATATACAGAGTTGCCCAGCAAAGCAAAGTGCTTCGAGAGCGAAAAAGAGGCGTAAAAGATGCGTAAATAAGGAGCGAAAAGGGAGCGTAAAAAAGCGTAAAAAAATGCCGCCGAGATAAGGATTCGGCGGCTGAAAAAAGCATTGATTTTGTGTTACACTTTTGTTACACTTTCCTGAAATTTGGTGGAATTTTGTGAGAGTTAATCACAAAACGAGGTGGCTTGAGAGGAAATAAAAAAACCGCTCAACCCACGCAGAATAGCGGATTAAACGGTTTTTTCGTGGCACGCTGGAAGGGATTCGAACCCCCGACCTTTTGGTTCGTAGCCAAACACTCTATCCAACT